>JBKKDD010000236.1:0-5881 GCA_046708705.1 Miltoncostaeaceae bacterium
GCACTACGCCGACGGTGGTGCGTCGTCGAGTGCGGCGAAGTCGGGAACCGACGCACGCGGCACCCCCGCGAGCGAGAAGTCGGGGCGGCAGTAGTGCCCGGCGACGTCGAAGACGCGTCGGGCAGCGAGGATCTGGTCCGGGTCGCACTCGGCGTAGAGAATGGTCTCGGTCCCGGCGACCGGGCCGGCGAGGAGGTTGCCCGAGGGGTCGACGATGACGCTGTTGCCCAAGAGGAGCTCCTCGGGGCAGCCGGCCAGCTCGTCGGCGAACGGGAAGTCGTCGGGAAAGTCGTCCCGGCGCAGATACTGGACCGGGGAGAGGACGAACGCGCCGGCCTCGAACGCGAACGTCCGCATCGCCGCAACCCAGATGTCGCGGTCATCCGCCGTCGGCGCCAGGTAGAAGTCGACGCCCCCGGCGTGCAGGCGCTGGCGGGCGGCGGGCATGAAGTTCTCCCAACAGATCAGGCCGCCGAGCCGACCGAAGTCCGCGGCGAGTGGCTCCAGGTCGTCGCCGTCGCCCTGACCCCAGAAGACGCGCTCGTGGAGCGTCGGCACCAGCTTGCGATGCCGGTGGGCCAGCCGCCCGTCCGGCGAGAACCACAGAAGGGAGTTCCACAACGTCCCGGGGCGGTTGCTCGTGCGCTCGCTGACGCCGATCGCCACCCACGCCCCGGCCCGTCGCGCCGCCGCGCCGAGCCGCTCCGTGAGCGGTCCCGGGACGTCCACCGCCCCTGCCCACATCCGCCGGTGGAGCTCCGACGCCGCACCGGAGAACCGCGCCGCCGCGTGGGCCCAGCGCGAGTTCGGGTAGAGCGAGACGAACACCTCCGGCAGCGCGATCAGGCGGGCGCCGGCGCCACCGGCCTCGGCGATCAAGTCGCATGCCTTGGCGACCGAGGCGTCGGCATCGAGCACGACCGGGGCGGCTTGGACGACGGCGACCATGGTCATCGCGCAGCCTCCGGCTGAGCGACCTTCGCCGGCACCATCGCCGTGGGCCCACCCAGGCGAGGCGCCAGGAGCTCGGTGACGTCGTGACTCATGATGGCTCCTTTTGCGGTGGGCTGAGCATGTCGAGGACATCGTGGCCCGCCACCGTCAAGCCGTGGTGAAGCCTACCCGCCAACGGCCCGTCCGACCGGTCGCGACCTGCATCGACCGCCCTAATGTCGGTCGCGGGTGAGGCGCCCGCGAGGGCTACCCGAACACGTCGTCCCGCCGGTGCTGAAGCGCGGGCAGGTCCCGGCGGATCCGCGCCATTACGCCGAAGTCCAGGTCGACGACGATGACGGCCTCCTCGTCCGGAGCCTCGGCCAGGACCACGCCCCAGGGATCGATGATCATGCTGTGGCCGTGTGACTCGGTGCCCGTCGCGTGCATCCCGATCTGCCCCGCGGCGATGACGAACGCCTGGTTCTCGATCGCGCGGGCACGCAGGAGCGGCTCCCAGTGGGCGGGCCCCGTGATCGCCGTGAACGCGGCCGGAACGGTCAGGATCTCGGCGCCCGCCCGGCTGAGGGCCCGAAAGAGCTCGGGGAAGCGCAGGTCGTAACACACGCTCATCCCGATGGAGCGCCCCAGGGCCGAGCCGACCACGACGGCGTCTCCGGGGACCGCACCGTCAGACTCCCGGTAGACGTGGCCGCCGACCTCGACGTCGAACAGGTGGAGCTTCCGGTACACGGATGTCACGGTCCCGTCGGGTTGGATCAGGACGCTGGTGTTGGAGGCGCGGCTCGCATCCGGGATCCGCTCGCTGATGCTGCCCGCCACCACGACGATCCCGTGTGTCTGTGCCCAGCCGCGCGCGGCTTGCAGCGACGGTCCGTCCAGCGGCTCGGCACCGGCCACCTGGCGGGGCTCGACGTCGATCAGGTTCCACTTCTCGGGCAGGACCACGAGGCGTGCCCCGCGGGCTGCCGCCTCGGCGACCAGGCCGGATGCGGCCGCGACGTTGGCCACGGTGTCGGCGCCGGACGTCAGCTGGACGGCCGCGACCCTCAGGATGTCACCGTTGGCGGCCACTGCACGCGACGATACCGGTCGCTCGCGCTACGCTGTAGCGGTACGTCCGCCCGCTCGAGAGGTGAGGTCCATGTCGGCACCCGTTCTGACGCGCATCGAAGAGGTTCTCGACGACATCCGCCCCGCGCTGCACTCGGACGGCGGCGACGTCGAGCTGGTCGACTTCGACGAGGAGGGCTTCGTCCACCTCAACATGTTGGGCGCCTGCGGTGGGTGCCCGATGTCGACAGCGACGCTGGTTCTGGGGATCGAGGCCGCGCTGCGCGAGCGCGTCCCCGAGGTCGAGGGCGTCATCCCCGTCTGACGCTGGAGTCGCTGGCCTGACCACGCGCCACGGCCTCCTCTCGGAGGCACGTGGCGCGAGCAATCGGGGTGCCCGGATTTGAACCGGGGACCTCTCCGACCCGAACGGAGCGCGCTACCAAGCTGCGCCACACCCCGAAACCCGCGGACGGATGGTACCGATCCTGGCCGGGCCGCGCCAGACGCGCGATTCGGACGGAACCCGACCCCTATCGGCGAAAACCTGCATTTCTGCTCATGACAACAGCGTGGCTTTAGTTTAGTCTTGGGAACCTTTTGGGACGGGCCGACGTTCACCGCTGTCCCACCTAACGACAAATGCCGCCGCCAGCCCGACACGACTGTGTTGACCGCGCCCCCCGGCGCCCTGTTCGCACGTCACCGTTTCGGACACATCGCTGGGGCGTCGAGATCCTGCTGTTCGTCATCGCGCTGCTGGTCTACCAGCTCTCCCGCGCGTTCGTCATCGGCGATGCCACGGCCGCCATCAGGAACGCCTGGGAGGTCATCGGCATCGAGAAGGCCTCGGGGCTCTTCTTCGAGACGAGCATCCAGGGCTGGATGGTGGACAACCTGCACCTGATGCAGTTCCTCAACTACTTCTACGTCTGGGCGCACCTGCCGGTGACGGCGGCCTTCTTCGTCTGGCTGTACCGGGCGCGCCGCGACGTCTACCCCTTCGTGCGCAACGCGTTCTTCGTCGCCAACGGCGTCGCCCTGGCGGTCTTCGTGGTGTTCCCCGTCGCGCCGCCGCGTCTGATGACCGGCGAGGGCTTCGTCGACACGCTGTCCATCATCTCAGGAATCGACCTGCACGGGGGCAACCTGTCCGGATTGTTCAACCCGTTCGCGGCGGTCCCCTCGATGCACTTCGCGTATGCGCTGATGATCGGTGTGGTCGGGGCGACGCTGCTGCGGCAGCGGGCGTTGAAGGTGCTCATGCTGATCTACCCGGCCCTGGTGTTCGTCGCGATCGTCGGCACCGGCAACCACTACATCCTGGACGCCGCCGCGGGGGGCGCCGTCGTCGGGGCGGCGTTCGCGATGACGGCGCTCTGGCGGAGGTGGCGGACGCGCGACGATCGTCGACAGCCCGGCCTCGACACCGTCCAGGGATGACCCGCGTCAGAAAACCCGCGCCGTGCTGATCCGCCCGCTTGATCGGAGGGCCGGGAAGTTGGTAACCTTTGACACATGGATGTCATGAACCGGTCGGCGCGTTGATACCCACCCCCGACAATTACACCCGCGCTGTGCTCACGACCCGCTTGCTCTCGCAGGTGGGTCGTTTTCGTTGTGCGCCTACGTGTGAAGGAGGAGTGACCGATGGCGATCCACCTGACTCCCGATGAGCTTTCCGATGCGCTCGGAATCAGCAGTCGCGACGTTGTGCGCATGTGCCATGAGGAGGCGGTGCCGATCCTGCATGGCAAGATCGACAAGACGCTCTTCGTGTACTCGATGAAGGCGTCAGGACGCGAGCTTCCCGAAGACGCCGAGGTGCTGCTGCAGATGACCGGCTGAGGAAGCGCGCGGCGGAGGCGCTGATATCGTCGGCCTCCGCCGTGCCGATCTCATTCTCCCCGGCCGCCCGGCGGGCGGCAGCCATCATCGTGGCCCTGCTCGTTGGCGTCGCACCGGCGACGGGCACACGCCTGGCGACCACGCCGGCGCCCATCGCCGCGGAGCTCGCGCGCTGGACCGTCACGAACCCGGCGACGAGCGCGGCCGTCTGGCGACTGGACGCGGGCGAGCCGGTCGAGGTCCTGGCGCACGAGGCCGGCACGCCACGCCGCCCCGCCTCGACGACGAAGATCGTGACGGCGGCGTCGGCGCTCTTGGCCCTGTCGCCCGAGTTCAGGTTCGAGACGCGCCTGTACACCGCGGCGAGCGCGACGCAGACGGGCAGGACCCTGACCGGGCCGCTCTATCTCAAGGGGTACGGTGACCCGACTTTCGCGAGCCTGGGCTACGCACGCCGCTACATGAAAGGTGCCAGCGCGGCGCTCGGCAACCTCGCCCGCCCGCTGCGTGACGCCGGGATCACCACGGTCGCGGGGCCCATCGTGGTGGACGACACGTTCTTCGACAGCCTGCGGCGGGTTCCGAGCTGGCCGGCGCGATACGCCGTCGAATGCCAGCCGCTGTCGGCCACGAGCGTCAACCAGGGCTACCTCGGAGAGATCCGTAAGCGCTACGTCAAACGGCCCGCCGTGGCCGCGGGCACCCGCCTGCGACTGGCGCTGAAGAGCCTCGGCACCCGTCAGATCGGCGCGGTTCGCGCGGGGCGAGCTCCCGCCGAGGGGCGTCTGCTCGCCACGGTCAAGTCGCCGCCCCTCGACACGATCACGGCGCTGATGCTGCCCGACAGCGACAACTATCTGGCCGAGATGCTCACCAAGAACGTCGGCGCCTACGCCCGGGGCATCGGCAGCACGGCCGCGGGCACCGCCCACGCCACAACACTTCTGGGTGGCAAGGGGCTTCTGGACCCGGTCGACCGTTTGGAGGACGGTTCGGGGCTCGGCCTGGCCAACCGCCTGACGGCGCGCAGCCTGGTCCGGATCCTGGCCGCAGCCGACAGCGAGCCCGAATGGGGCGACGCCCTGATCGACGGGCTGCCCACCGGGGGCACAGGTACGCTGAAACGACGGTTCCGAGACCCGCAGTTGCGCTCACGCGTGCATGCCAAGACCGGGTACATCCGGGGGACGTCGACGCTCGCGGGGATCGTGGAGAGCCCGGCGGGGACGCGCTACGCGTTCGCCATCCTGATGAACCAAGGCCCGATCACCGGCGCCAAGGCGACGCAGGACGCCATCGTGAGGCTGCTCGCATCCGGCATCGCCGACCGGGTCTGACCGACCCGAGTCCGATCAGGTGCGCTCCGGCGGTGGGGCGTCGCGTGTCAGGATCGCCGTGAACCCCGCCTCGTCGACGACGGGAACGCCCAGCGTCTCGGCCTTCGCGAGCTTGCTCCCCGGATCGCGACCCGCCACGACGAACGCGGTCTTCTTGCTGACCGAGTCCACGGCCTTACCCCCCGCCGACGCGATCGCGCGCTTGGCCTCGTCGCGAGACAGCGCCTCAAGCCCACCGGTCACCACCACGCTCAACCCGGCCAACGGCCCGTCGGTCGCGATCGCCGGCACCTCCATGCGCATCTCCAAGCCGGCGTCGCGCAACCGCTCCAGCGTCGCCCGGTTGCGCTCGACCGCAAAGTGCTCGCCGATAGCCGCCGCAACCACCGGCCCGACGCCCTCGGCCTGCGCCAGCTCCTCGGGCCCGGCCGACAGCAGGGCGTCCACGGTCGGCGCGACCAGCGCGACGGCGTCGGCGGTCACGTCGCCGACATGCCGGATCCCCAGTCCGTAGAGCACCCGAGGCCAGGGGCGCGCCTTGGAGGCCTCGATGGCTCGGACGAGGTTGGTCGCGGCGATCTCACCGAAGCCCTCGAGCGCGGCCAGGTCCTCCGCCCGCAGTCGATAGATGTTGGCGACGTCCCCGATCAGACCCTCCTCGGCGAGCTTGACGACGGTCTTCTCGCCGA
>JBKKDD010000237.1:0-9911 GCA_046708705.1 Miltoncostaeaceae bacterium
CCACCTTGTCGACCGCATTGTGGCGGCCGACATCCTCGCGGACCTGCCGAAGCCCGCCGGTGGCGTCGAACAGGCCCGCGGCATGCAGCCCACCCGTGCTCGCGAACACGCGCTGGCGCTCGCGCAGCGCATCCGGCAAGGCGAGCAGGACGGAAGCATCGACGACCGGGCCGGGCGGCAGCGGCGCGCAACGCACGGTGACGGCCTCCAACGCGGCCTTGCCGCAGATGCCGCAGCTCGACGTCGCGAAGAAGTTGCGCTCGGCGACGCCCAGGTCGAATGGCGTGCGCGTCTGTACGGTCACGACGTTGTAGCGCTGGGCGTCGGGGTCCTCGCAGTAGGAGACCGTCGCGATCGCGTCCGCGGCGACCAGGCCCTCGGTGATCAGGAACCCCACGGCCAGCTCGAAGTCGTCGCCCGGCGTACGCATGGTGACCGCGACCCGCACCGGCGCCTGGTCGGGGCCGGCGGCCCTGATCTCGAGCGGCTCCTCTCCGGCCAGCGCATCGGTGCGCCGGCACACGCGGCCGTCGCGCAGGGTTAGCACCGGCGCGCTCGCGACGCGCGTGCGCAGGGCCTCGGTCGTCACGCCCCGCCACCATGGGACTTGCGCGCGACGAACTGCGGGGTCGGCGCGAACCGTTCCGTCGGCGGCTCTGCGGCCTCGACCGCGTGCGGGTGCGCGCAGGGGAAGTCCTTCTCCACCAACAGGCGCAGCTCCGGCGCGTGCGCGTACACGCCCTCGCGATCGGGCTCGGCGAGCAGCGCGACCTGGTCTGGCGGGATCTGGACGACGACCGTCTCGCCGTCGGCGCGGATCGATAGAGACTCACCGGTCACGGCGACGCGCACCCGCCACGTCCCGCCGGGGATGCTCAGGGTCTCCTCCAAGGGCCCACCCGCGCCGAGCGTCTCGAGCTCGGTCGGGGTGATGCGCAGGCGCACGCTCTCGCCGGTCCAGCGGATCTTCACAGCGTGATCCTCGCAGGTGGGGAGGCGTTCACGATCGCGTGCCGTCGGGAGCGAGCTCGGCGCGGGCCGCTTCGTACGCCGCGCGGTCGTTGAGGTTGCGCAGCGCGTCGTGCGCCGGGTCGGCCGCGCGTAGCTCGTCGGCACCGACGTCACGGATTCGGCAGCGGTCGGCCAACGCGTGCAGGGCGCGCTGCCCGTCGTTGACGAGTCCGGATGCGATCGGCAGCACGCCGATCCGCAGCGCGGCGGGCAGGGGATGGCGCCGCCCGTCGGTCAGCGGCAGTGCGATGTCGACTTCGTCGGTCAGTGCGTCCAGGAGCACCAGGATGAACGCCGGGGTCAGGAACGGCGTGTCCACGCCACAAACGAACACGCGCTCGGCGCATCCCTCCAACGCAGCCAGGCCGGTGGCGAGCGCAGCGAGCGGCCCGGCCCCGGGGTGGGCGTCCTCCACGATCCGCACTCCGTCGGGCAGGGCCGGCAGCTCCTGCCCCGCCGCGCACACGACGATCACAGAGCCGGTGACGGCGTCGCCGACGACGCCGACCGTGTGGCCGAGCAGCGTCGAGCCCCGCCACTCCAGCAGGGCCTTGCTGGTCCCCATCCTGCGGGAGCGCCCGCCGGCCAGGATGATCGCGCCCGAGGTCATGGCGCTTAGGGTAGCCCGCCGGAGGGAGCGGTCAGCCGCCCGACGCCGAGATGTGCTGGTAGTCCTTGACGGCTCTCCAGCGTCCGCCCCAGCCCCAGCCCGCCGAGTCGATGGCGCGGGTGGCGGCGTCGCCCGCGATGATCATCCCCGGCCCCCTGGGTGTGCGTCAGACGTACGGGATGCTCGCCGTGTGAGAGGTCACGCCGCCCGAGACGTAGGGATTCTCGATCGGGTTGATGTCGATCGCGCGGCCGTAGGCGTGGTTGGACCAGCGGGTCGTGCCACCGACGTAGCGACAGTTGAACGCGCTCGTGTTGTCGGCCTCGATTGATCGGAAGTCGCTACCGCCGAACCGCTCGATCGGGACCATCCACCTGATCGGGAAGCGAGCGGCGTAGAGCCCGCGCATGATCGCGACGACATCTGCGGCGACGTCGCGGTGGACGACGAGCCGTCCGGTGCGAACCCGGCCGCGGAAGTCCCAGTGGCTGACCCTGATCATCCGCAGCGATCCGAGGCCGACGGGGCACCCGCGCCGCCAGACGCTCGGCGTCATCGCTGCTCGCTCGCCCGCCGTCAGGAGGGACACGCTCGACCGAAACGGCGCGACCTCAGCCGCACTCCCCCCGGGCACGACCCAGAGCGCGGCGAGGATCCCCACGATGACGATCCGCATCCTCACGCCCCGAGTGTAACTACGCCCTGGGACGCGGCGTGTCACCAAAATGCCCACCAGTCGTGTCGCATGACGAGATGCGCGTTGCGGAGAACGCAAAGTGGCACGCGTGTTCGCCACTTGGCATTTTGTGGGTGGCCCCGCACGGGGTGGCGAGTACTGAGGGATGGGGCGTGATCGCTGTTCACCAGGGTGATCCCGGCGTTGCCTGTCACCGCTCAGGGTCCGTGCCGCCGCTCGTTGGCTCGGGGTCGGTGGTTTTCTCAGGCGGCGGCGCGGCGGCGGGGGTACCGGATGGCGCGGTCGTGGGCGAGGGGGTGGCGGAGCAGGTGGACGCCGGCCAGGCCGGCCCAGTCGCCGTAGCGGGCGAGCAGGTGGCGGGTGTCCTCGGCCGTGGCCTCGCGACCGAGCAGGTGACCGCACAGGCGGATCAGGCCGAGATCGCCGACCAGGCCGTGCTCATAGCGGCCCAGGCCGTTCAGTGCGATCACGCCGGCGGACCATGGTCCGAGCGTTCGCTCGCGCTCCAATCGGGCGACGGCGCTGCGGGTGGGAACCTCCCGGAGGCGTTCGACGTCGAGCGTGCGGACGATCCGGGCGAGCGCGGATGCGCGGCGCGGCGCCAGCCCTGTTCGTGACAGCTCGACGGCCGAGAGCGCGCGCAGGTCGGCGCAGGTCGGCGAGAGCCACAGCCCGGCGTGGGGTGTGCCGGTCGTCGCGACGATGCGGTGCTCGATCGCCCGGGCCTCGCGTGCGGTGATCAGTTGGCCCGCCACCGCCTGCACGAGCGCATGCGCCACCGTCGCGGTTCGCAGGGGACGCAGGCCGCGCCGGAGGCTGACGAGATCACGAAGCAGCGGGTCCTCGGCTGCCATGTCCAGGAACGCGCCGTGGTCGACGTCGAGGGCCAGCACGAATTGCAGATGGGCGATGGTCGTCGCGCATGCCGGACCGTCCAGGCGCACGCCCAGATCGCCATCGGGTCGCTGCCACACCAGGGCGAGCGTCGGTCGGCCGTCGATCGCGAACACCAGCTCGACAACCGCTCCGGCCACGCGGCGGCTCGGGTCGAACCCGCGAGCGGACGTGATCAGCGAATACGGCTGGACGGGGCTCAGGACCAGATCGACCACGTCCGCACCGTACCGTTCGCGTCTGACGCCACCCCCTGTACACCAATTCCCCGGTATAAGCGTATACACCAAAAACAGGAGGTTCGTGTACGCTGGAACTCATGGCGCGACGGCTCATCGGGTATATACGGGTGGGCTATATGGAGCCCCGCCAGGAGCGGCCACGGCTGGACACTCAGCGGGCCGCGATCGTCACGGCGTGTGCCGAGCGGGGGTGGGAGCTGGTCGGCGTCGAGGAGGACGTGCGCTCCGGTCGCACGCGCCGGCGCCCGGGATTGCGCAACGCGCTCGCGGCGTGCCGCGCCGGTCAGGCCGACGGCGTGATCGTCGCGAGCCTCGACAGGTTGACCTACGACGTGGCCGACCTGGCCGAGCTGGTCGGCGAGGCCGTGCGCGACGGCTTCGCGATCGTCGCGCTGGCGCCGGAGGTCGACCTGGACAGCGACCGCGGCGCCGCGGTGGGCGCGGTGCTGGCCGAGGCCGCGCGCTGGACGCCTCGGAGCCTGGTACGTCGCGCGGAGGGGCTCGCCCGTCGGGTGCAGGAGGAGGCGCCGGTCTCGCGCCGCGCCGGGCGCCCGTCGTCGACCCCGCCGGACCTGGCCGAGCGCATCCGCCAGATGCGCGACCGTGGCCTGACGCTGCAGGCGATCTGCGACACGCTCAACCGCGAAGGTGTCCCCACCCCCCGCGGTGGCGCGCTGTGGCGGCCGACGTCGCTGCGCGCCATCCTGCGCCCCGGCGATTGAGTCGGCCCGTCTCGGAGACACGGTCGAGCTCCTCCTGCTCGATCACGCGCCGCACGGACGGGCGGGCGGCCACGCGGTCCCAGAAGACGCGGATATTCGGCCGTACGAACGCGGGCTCGTCCTGGTGGCGGCTCCACCGAACGAGCATCCACAGGTATGCGTCCGCGGCGGCGAACCCGTCGCCCAGTAGGAACTCCCGGTCCGCGAGCTCGCCGCCGATCCAGTCCCAGATCGCTCCCAGCTCGGCGTCGGCCGCGCGTTCGGTCGCCTGCACCTGCTCGGGACCCGGGGTGTATCGCTCGGGGTAGATACGAGCGTGATCACCGGGGGGACGCTACCCCAAAACGATTCGGGGGCCGGCGCCGCGTCATGCGGTCACCGACCCCCGAGAGTCAGTCAGGCGACGTCAGATCAGTCGTCGTCGTCTTCGAGCTCGATCGTCGCGAGGACCGGCGGCGTGCCGAGGCACTTGATCTCGACGATCGCGCCGTTGACCGCTCCGGCGGGCAGCGTCATGCCGAGCGGGATGGCGCACACGACTGTGCCCACGGTCACCGTGCCGGTTCCCAGCGTGAGAGCGCCCTTGGCCTCGACCTTGGCGACCTTCTTCTTGATCTTCTTGGCGACGATCGCACCGTTCTTGCTCTTGCACTCGACCTTGACGGTGTCGCCCGCGGCGATCGGGGCGCCCTTGATCTTGGTGCGGTCGGTGATACCACACGTGATCGGGTCGGTGACGCCCGTTACAACCACGTTGACGCCCACGAGCGAGCCCACCGCCCCGGTGTAGCCGGCGGCCACGGTGCCGCGCGCCTCGATCTTGACCTTGTCACCCTTGTCCTTGTGGCGGAGCTTGGTGAGCACGAGGCCGGTGGCCGTGCTGCGGCAGACCGCCTTGACACGGCTGTTCTGTGCGAAGGCCGAAACATCGATTCCCACCGGGACTATGCACGTCCACGCAAAGCCCGCGGTTCCGGGTGCAGCGGTGACGGTGATCGAGCCAGGCGTGCCAGGCACAACAGGCGTCCCGGGCACGTCGGCGGTCGCCGGTGTGAGCGCCGTGATCAGACCGCGTACCTCGACCTTGAGGGCGTTCGTGGTCGCGATCTTGACCTTCCCCCGCTCGCGATGTTTGTCGTGGGCCATCGCCCCGCTTGCAAGAACCGCGCTCGCGAGGCAGGTCGCCCCGAACGCCAGCAGTACCTTCGCTCTCGAACCCTTCACAACGACCTCCCGGATGACTTTGCGCGAACGCCACGCGGCATTCACTGAACACGCAACACATCCCACGAACCGCGGCGCCGATTCTTACAGGCGGTTTATGAAGGTTCTGTAAAAGGTAGTTCAACAGGAGTGACGGGCGCGGAGAGGCCGTCGACGTCGAGCGCGGCGTCCGGACCGACCTCGCGCCGAAGCATCGCCAGGCCGATGGAGCCGTGCTGCGGGCTCTCGGCGGTACTCGTGAGCACCCCGACTTGGCGGCCGCCCATGTGGATGGCCGCGCCCGCCTGGGCCGGCGCCACGAGCATGACCCCACGCAGGCGCCGGTTGACCTGGCCGCGGTAGTGGACCCGGGCTACGGTCTCCTGCCCCAGGTAACACCCCTTGTCGAACGAGACCGCGATCTGCTCCAGGCCCGCCTCCTGCACCAGGTTCGCCTCCGTGAAGTCCATGCCGAACAGGCCCACCCCGGCGGCGATGCGCCGGGCCTCCATCAGCGCCGGATCGAGCGCGGTCGCCCCCGCGGCGGCCACGATCGCCCCGGCATCGACGCCGACGGCATCGATCGTGCCGGGCACCAGGCCACCCAGCACCAGGTCGGCCACCGCCGCGACGCCCGCGACCTCGCCCGTCAGCGTCACGCAGGCGAATGGCTCAGGACCGATGAGATCGACGTCCTCCGAGAAGTGGAACTCGTCGAGCAGCGCGACCAGCCTCTCGCCCTGGCCCGCTGCCGTGACCAGGCTGAACTCGCCGTCGCCGGTGCGCGCGACGCGCATGTCGGCGTGGATGTGCCCCGTGTTGTCCAGGAGCAGCGCCCGGCACGACTCGCCGGGGGCGAGCGCGGCCACGTCGTTGGTGACCAGGCCCTGCAGGAACCGCTCGGCGTCCGGCCCCTCGACCCAGACGAGCTCGCAGGTCCCGGCGACCGCGCCGATCCCATCCGCGCTCACTCCAGCGTCACCTTGCCGTTGGTGTGGGCCCGTTCGGCGGCGATCTCCTGGCGGTCGGGACCCGACAGCGCCCTGTCGAGCAGCGACACGACAGCCGTCAGCCGGGCGGTCTCGGACCGCGATTCCAGGAGCTGCTGCTTGGGGACCGCCTCCAGCTCGATGGCGCCCGCGACGGCGTAGCTCAGCGGAACGCCGTCGCGCTCGCCCGGTTCCTGCGCGGCGCCCGCGACGGTCTCGGACAGGCGGCGAAAGCGCTCGCGCACCGACTCGGCCAGCTCCTGGTCGGCGGGCTCGTCGTCATCGACGAGCTCCTGCACGCGGGCGGTCACATAGAGCGCGCCGGTCGTTTGCTCCAGGATTGCGACGGGCCGATCGCCCTCGACCACCAGGTTCATGCGCCCGTCGTCGAACCGGCGAAGCAGCGTCAGCGGGCGGGCGGTGCAGCCGATCTTGGCGACGCCGTTGGGGGTCCCCAGGCTCAGCACGAACGGCCGCTCCTCGAGCGTGCAGTCGGCGACCAGCGCCCGGTAGCGCGGCTCGAAGATGTGGAGCGGGACGCGTTCGCCGGGCAGCAGCACGATGCCGAGGGGAAACAGCCCGAGGTTGGTCAGATCGGGCTCCGTCATGGAATTCAGTCTAAAGGTCCCTGTACGATCGAGCCCAGTGGAGCAGCCAGCGATTCCCGCCGGGCTCGTGCGCGCCGCGCTCGGCGCGGTCAACCCCTACGAGCCCGGACGCCCCATCGAGGCGGTGCGCCTGGAGACCGGCATCCAGGAAGTGGTCAAGCTCGCCTCCAACGAGGGCCCGTTCCCGCCGATGCCCGCGGCGCAGCTTGCCATCGCCGATACGGCCACGAGCCTGCGCCTGTACCCCGATCCCGGGTGCTGGGCGCTCCGAGACGCCCTGGAGCGGCGCACGCTGGTGCCCGGCGAGCGCATCCTTCCCGGCAACGGCGTGGACAGCCTGATCAAACTGATCTGCCTGGCGACGATCGACCCGGGCGATCAGGTGGTGATGGGCTGGCCGTCGTTCTTCTCGTGGCGCCAGGGCACGCTGATGATGGGCGGAGAGTCGGTGCTGGTGCCGCTCGCCCCGGACGGCGCGTATGACCTGGACGCCCTGCTCGCGGCCATCGGCCCGCGCACCAAGCTGGTGGTGGTCGTGAGCCCCAACAACCCGACGGGCGCCGCCGTGGCCCCTGGGCAGCTCGAGGCCTTCCTTGACCGTGTACCCGGCCATGTGCTGACGATCCTGGACGAGGCCTACTTCGAGTACCTGCCCGCGGGCGCCCACAACGGCGCCGAGCTCATCCGCGACGGCCGACCCCTGGCGGTGACGCGTACGTTCAGCAAGATCTACGGCTTGGCAGGCCTGCGGATCGGGTACCTGATGGCCCAGACCGACCTGTTGAGCGCCCTGGCCCGCGTGCGCAACGTGTTCGACGTCAGCGCCGTCGCGCAGGCCGCCGCCATCGCCAGCCTCGCCGAAGCCGACGAGCACCTGCCCGAGCGGTTCGCCCTGAACGCCGCCGAGCGCACCCGGGTCGACGCCGCGCTGCGTGCGCTCGGCCTTGAGCCCCTGCCGTCCGATGCCAACTTCCTGTGTGTGGACCTGGACTCGCCGGAGCGCGCCTCGGCGGCGTTCGAGGCCCTGATCAACCGGGGCGTGATCGTTCGACCGGCGCGGGGCTTCGGCGCCCCCAACGCGATCAGGGTCACGATCGGATGGACGTACGAGAACGACTCGTTCCTGCAGGCGTTTGAGGACATCCTGCCGGGGCTGCCCAGCCCGGACCGCGGCTGATGGAGACCCAAGCGGTGCTCGCGGGCGTGCGCGCCGGCGAGCGGCGATCGGTCGCGCGGGCGATCAGCCTGATCGAGGGCCGCGGCGAGCAGGGCCGCGAGATCCTGCGCAGCCTGCACCCCGAGACCGGGAAGGCCCTGCGTATCGGCATTACCGGCTCACCGGGGGTGGGCAAGAGCACACTGATCGCCGCGCTGATCGCGCACCTGCGCGCCGGGGGCTCGACCGTGGCCGTTGTCAGCGTCGATCCGACCAGCCCGTTCACGCGGGGCGCCGTGCTCGGCGACCGCATCCGCCTGGTCGACCACTTCATCGACCGGGGCGTGTTCATCCGCTCGATGGCGAGCCGCGGGCACCTGGGCGGGTTGAGCGAGGCGACGTCGGGGGCTGTGCTCGTGCTGGACGCCGCCGACTACGACGTCATCCTGGTCGAGACGGTGGGCTCAGGCCAGAACGAGATCGAGGTGCAGGCCCTGACCGAGACCGTCGTGCTGGTCCTGATGCCCGGAAGCGGCGACTCGATTCAGGCGATCAAGGCGGGCCTGATGGAGATCCCGGACGTTCTTGTCATCAACAAGGCCGACCGCCCCGGCGCCGACCTGTTGCGCTCAGAGCTGGAGGCCACGATGTCGCTCGTGCCCGCAGGCCCCTGGGAGCCCCCGATCGTCCTGACCAAGGCCCACGAGGGCACAGGCATCCCGGACCTGTGGGACGCCGTCGGCCGCCACCGCGACTTCCTCGCCGAGGGCGCGAACTTGACCGCCCGCCGCTACGACGGCCTGCGCCGTCAACTCCGCGCCCTGGCCCTGGACCGCCTGGGCCGCAAGCTGGACGCGGCCTGTGACGACGACCTGCTCGCGGCCCTCGTCACCCAGGTCGCCGACCGCGCCATCGACCCTGAGACCGCCGTGGACCAGGTCCTCGACCGGCTCGACTGACGTGGCTTGGCCCGCACGGTCCAGGCGAACGCGACTGTGGTGATCGCCGCCTCATCGCCGCTACAACACAACTGCGGACCGGAATCGATGGCGAGAGTTACTTCCACCTCCTCGAACCTCGGCGGTGTTTTCGGATGAATAGACGGCTCAAACGAGGGTTCGACCTGAGGGTCACTGTCGCGGTGCTCTCGGTGAGCGCCGCGGGCTGTGGCGCGGGCGACACGCACCAGACTGCGTCGACGTCGTCCGAGGCAGCTACGCCGCCGGCCGGGACCACCGCCGGCTACCGACGACCGCCCGGCTGCTCGATCCGGAGAACGCCGCAGCCCTTCAGGCCACCGGCAACCGAGCCCGCGCGATTCTTCTCGCCGACAAGCATTTGGAACGCCCCGCTCGCGCCCGATGCCAGGCTCGACTCCCGATCGCCGGAACTCGTCGGGGAGCTTCGCCGCCAGGTGGACGTCGCCGGACCGTGGATCAACACGACGAAGTTTTCGACCCCGATCTACCGGGTGGGCGCGGGTCGACGCACAGTCCGGGTCACGGTCGAGCGCGCGGATCGATGCCTCCAGCGGGCGTTCGAGCGCGTGCCCATGCCGGCGAACGCGTCTCCGGCACGGGGGACGGATCGGCACATGGTCGTGTGGCAGCCGGCGACTGACACGATGTGGGAGCTGTGGCTTGCGCGACGGACCGATAGGGGATGGCGAGCCGGGTACGGCGGTCGCATCGAGCGCGTCTCGACCAGCGACGGCATCCTGCCCCAGGCGCTGGGTGGGGCCACAGCCACCGGGCTCCCGCTCGTCGGCGGGCTGATCAC
>JBKKDD010000238.1:0-28071 GCA_046708705.1 Miltoncostaeaceae bacterium
GGCAGCCCGCGCAGGAACGAGCGAAGCCCCTCAGCCAGGGCGGGCGACCTGCTTGCGATGAGGACCGGGACGTTCTCCAACGAGATCACACCATCCTTGGGCACTGTTTTACCGACGCCGCGAGGACGCGTTCATCGTGTAAATGACATCGGCAGGCCACCCGGCGAGCATTACCCCCCGGCTTGTGTGGGTGCGCATCGTGCGCGATACAGGCGAGGGCGACGGGCGCGGACGCACGACCGGAACGCCCGTAACCGCATGCTGGGGCGGCCTTTTGATCGCATACAGCAACCTTCAGAAAGCTTGAGTTGCCCTCTCGGATTGCCGATGAAGCGTGAGGAACTCGTCTGATATCGGGTGGAGCCACACGATGACTCGCACAACCACGGTGCCCGTGCCCTCACCTGAGGGAATCACGGGAGCGGCAGCGCAACTCGGATATACCAGCGACCTGGCTGCGACCCTGCACGGGATCGCGGCGGCGGCGCTGACTTCGCTCGGCGCCGACCGTGCGACCTGCTATGCGTACGATGTCGAATCACAGGTCGTCTCCGGCGTCTACACGACCGAGGAGGATCCCGCCAAACGCGCCTACCTGGAGCGCACCGTAGGCCGTGGCGCGGTCCAGTTGCCGATCTGGCGACTGCAGCTCGAACGGGAGGATCCGCTCCTGCTCATCGCCGACGTCACGCGGTGCCCCGACATCTCGCCGGCGCTCACCAAGCGCCTGGGCAGCGGCGCCATCCTCGGGGTCCGGTTGGAGCACGCCTCGGTGCGGAAGGACGACGCGCCGGCGTTGCTCGGCACGCTCTTCTGCAGCTATGGCGAGCCGCGAACGTTCTCGACGTTCGAATGTCAGGCAGCCCGCGGATTCGCCGGCCTCGCCGCGCTGACGCTCGCCAACGCCCGCCTGCAGCTCGAGACGGCCATGCAGCTGGAGGAGAAGCGAGTTCTCGCCGCGGAGCAGGCGGCCCTGCGCCGGGTGGCGACGCGCGTGGCGACCGAGCGCAACCCCGACAAGGTGTTCGCGCAGGCAGCACGGGAGGTCGCGGTGCTCCTGGGGGTGCCGTGTGGACTCATCGCCCGGTTCGAAGATGACCATGCCGTGCCCGTGGGGTTCTGGGGAATCGATCAGGACTACCTCAACGTGCCGGTGCCCTTGAGCGGCGACGGCGCCCTGGCCCAGGTGGCGCGCACCGGCCGGGTGGCGCGCATCGCCGATTACCACTCGATCGAACACGACTCGGTGACGCCGATCGCCCGCAGGCTCGGCTACCGCAGCGGAGTTGCAGCGCCCGTCCATGTCGACGGCAAGCTTTGGGGCGCGCTCCTCGCCGCGACGACCCGCGAGCGAGCGATGGATGTGACGGCCGGGGAGCGCCTCGAGCGCTTCGCGTCGCTGATCGCGCTGGCGATCGCCAACGCGGAGGCCCAGGCGCAACTGGCGTCGCGCGCGGCCACCGATCCTCTGACCGGGCTCGCCAACCACGGCGCCTTTTTCGAGCGGCTCAACGCCGAGATCCACCGCGCCCGGCGTGGCGGGCATCCGCTTTCCCTCGTGCTGATCGACCTGGACCACTTCAAGCGCGTCAACGACGTCCATGGGCACCTGATCGGCGACAGTGCGCTGGTCGAAACGGCCGAGCGCCTGGTCGAGCTCGCGCGCGCGGAGGACACCGTCGCCCGGATCGGCGGCGAGGAGTTCGCCTGGCTGCTGCCCGAATGCGACGCTCCCACCGCGCTGCTGGCGGCTGAGCGCGCACGGCTGGCGATCGGCGAGATCCCCTACGCCGAGGTCGGCCGGATGACGCTGTCGGCTGGCATCGCCGAGCTGGGTGGCGAGATGACCAGCAACGACCTGTTCCGGGCCGCCGACACGGCCCTGTATCAGGGGAAGGCGGATGGTCGCGACGTGTGCATATCGTACTCAGATGCGGCCGCACGTGACTCCGACACCAGCGCGAGCACATCACGATCCCGGCCGGGCCCCGGCATCGAGCGATTCATGGCGCTTGCGCGCGAGCAGCTCGGGATGGCCGTCGTGGCCGTCGCGCAAACCGACGGCGAGCGACTGATCTGGCGGCACCTCGACGGTGACGGCGAACTCTTCGGGATCGCACCCGGCACTCGCACCATGGTGGACGAGGGTTACTGCGAGACCGTGGTGCGCGAACGCGTCCCGAGCCTGATCCGCGACGCGCGTCGCGAGTTCACCAGCCGGGACTCTGTCACCGTCGCCAAGCCTGCGCAGATCGGGGCCTATATCGGCGTGCCCGTCGTGCTGCCCGACGGCAGGTTCTATGGGAGCCTTTGTTGCCTCAGCCAGCGGCCGGAACCGCAGCTCGGGATCCGCGACATCCGCCTGCTCAAGGTCCTGGCCGAGATGATCGGCGAGGACCTGGGGCGCCAGGAGCAGACGACGCAGGTCTACCGGCGCCAGCGCGAACGCATTCTCCGGGTGCTGGAGCACACCGACGGCATGAACATCGTGTTCCAGCCGATCGTGGATCTGAACGACGGCACAGTCGTGGCGGCCGAGGCGCTCACCCGGTTCATGGACGAGCCGCGACGACCGCCGCAGGTGTGGTTCGCCGAGGCCGAAGCCGTCCAGATGGGGATCACGTTGGAGCTGGCGGCCGTTCGGTCAGCCCTCGCTCACCTTGGCGACCTCCCGGCGCTCGCCAGGCTGTCGTTCAACCTTTCCCCCGGCGCGGTGTGCGCGCCGGAGCTCGTCGCGGCGCTGGCCGGCCTCCCCGGTGAGCGACTCGCGATCGAGCTGACCGAGCATGCGGTCGTCGACAACCTGGCGGTGCTGGAGGAGGTGTTGGCCAACATGCGGACGCGGGGCGTGCAGATCATGATCGACGACGCCGGCGCGGGTTTTTCCGGTCTCAAGCGGATCCTCAGCCTGCGGCCCGACGTGATCAAGCTGGATCTGTCGTTGACGCGCGACATCGATTCGGACCCGGTGCGCCGGGCCCTGGCGGCGTCCCTCGTCACGTTCGGACGCGACACCGACGTCACCATCGTCGCCGAGGGCATCGAGACGCACGCCGAGCTCGAGACGCTCCGCGAGCTCGGCGTGACCCACGGACAGGGCTACTTCCTGGGCCGCCCGCTGCCCGGACTCGTCCCGAGCCGCGTCCCGCTCACAGGAGCTCCCGCGCTCATCGCTTCGTAGTGCCTCGGATCAGCCCCAACGCTCAGTCAAGCGGGCCGCGGAGACCGGTGATCGCCGTCTCGAGTGCTTGCGCCGCGGACTTGGTCGCCGGCGGGTCTCCTGCCGCCGCTGCATCGCGAAGCCGGAGCATTGCTGCGATCACACCTGCCAACGCCGTGGCGCCCTGCGCACGCTGCTCGTCCAGGCGGGAATCCGCCAGGCGCTCGGCGGCCAGTCGCTGGGTGGCAAGGCGCGCGCGGCCGAGCGGGGGATCCAACGCCGGCACGATCGCCTTCAGGCGCGCGGGTGTCGCGGGCGACGGAAGCTGAGCGAGAGCGGCGGCGAACGCCCTGATGGCGTCCGCGGCCTCGGCGGCGTCGGCCAGGTACCTGTCGGAGCCGACACGAACGCTCTCGGCCGCGGTCGTCGTGGCAGGGCCGGTGGCATTGCCGCACCCGACCAGAAGACCGAGTACGGCGGCGAGGGCGAAGGCAAGAGCAGCACGCACGACGGTCACCCTAACGGGCGGCGCCGGATGCGTTCGCTATCCTCGGTCGAGTGATTCTCGACTCGGAGTTGCCACTCGCGCTCTCATATGACGATGTGCTGTTGATTCCGCAGCGCAGCCCGATCGCTTCTCGGGCCGACGTCGATACGACGGCCCAGTTCACAGCCCGCATCCGCCTGACCGCCCCGATCGTGTCGGCGAACATGGACACGGTCACCGAGGCGCCCATGGCCATCGCCATGGCACGCGCCGGGGGGATCGGTGTCGTGCACCGATTCCTGACCATCGAGGAGCAGGTCGCCCACGTCGCGCGGGTCAAGCGCGCCGAAGCACTCGTCATCGACGATCCCTTCACCATCGCCCCGGACCTGACGCTGGAGCGCGCGATGATCGAGATGGGCGAGCGCGGTGCCAGCGGCTTGGTGGTCGTGGACGGCGAGCGCAGACCCGTCGGGATCCTGACGCGGCGCGACGTGCTGCTGCGCGACGACGTCTCGATCCGTGTCTCGCAGGTGATGACCCCCGCGGATCGCTTAGTCGTCGCGCCGATGGGCGTCGGCACCGACGAGGCGGCGATCATCCTCCGCGACGCCCGGATCGAGAAGCTGCCGCTCGTCGATCAGGACGGGCGGCTGGCGGGGCTCATCACGCTGCGTGACCTGATGCAGCTCAAGGAGCGACCGGATGCGACCAAGGACGCCAGGGGCCGGCTGGTCGTCGCGGCCGCCATCGGCGTCCGAGGCGATTACCTGGATCGGGCCAAGGCGCTGGTCGAGGCCGGAACGGACGCGCTGGTGCTCGACATCGCGCATGGCCACATGGAGCAGGCGCTGACGGCGGTCGCCGAGGTGCGGGAGTGGGTCGGGTCAGTCGACGTCATCGCGGGCAACGTGGCCACCGCCGCGGGAGCCGAGGATCTGATCGCGGCGGGCGCCCACGCGATCAAGGTCGGGGTCGGACCGGGGTCCGTGTGCTCCACGCGGGTCGTGGCGGGGGTCGGCGTGCCGCAGTTCACGGCGGTGGCCGAGTGCGCGGCGGCGTGTCGCCGGCACGACGTCCCGATGATCGCCGACGGCGGCATCCGGGCCGGAGGCGACGTCGCGAAGGCGGTCGGCGCCGGTGCCGACACGGTGATGGTGGGCAACATGTTCGCGGGAACCCATGAGAGCCCGGGCATGGTCGTCAACCGCGGCGGGACGCGGGTCAAGGTCTTCCGCGGGATGGCGAGCGCCGGAGCAGCGGCGGCGCGGAGGGCGGTCGACGGCGACGCCCGCGAAATGCTGGCGCGCGAGGACCAGACCGAGTTCTCTCCGATCGTACCGGAGGGTGTCGAGGCGGTGGTGCCGCTGCGCGGCGAGGTAGGCGCCGTCGTGGCCGAGCTGGTCGGCGGACTGCGGTCGGGCATGAGCTACTCGAACGCCGCCACGATCGCGCAGATGCAGGAGCGCGCCCGCTTCGTGCGCATCACGCCTGCGGGGCTCAAGGAGAGCCACCCGCACGACGTCGCGTTCTGACGACAGGAAAATGTCGGTAGCGGTTACACGGTTTGCTCCTGGAGTGTGACGGTGTGGCCGAGGCGTTCGAGTTGGGTCACGAGGCGGCGGGTTTTGCGTTCGGGGTGTTGGCGTTGGAAGTAATCACCGCCTGGGTCTCGGGATCACTCAGCGGGTACAGGTACCTCAAGCCGCCCCTCCCGCCCGGCAGATCACGCGCGCCCTGAACGCAGCCGGGGGTCGGCTCAGGAGGCGAACAGGCGGAGATCGGGCTCGCGGAGGCCACGCAGCTCGGCGAGGTTGACGACCGCGGTCTCGACGTCCCGGGTACGCGCGAGTGTGTGCGCTTGGGGCTTGATGGACTCGCCCACCAGGATGCCCCGGCACGCGGCCATTCCGGGCTCGGCGCGGATGTACTCCAGGTAGCGGCAGAGTTGCTCCACCGCGTCGATCGTCGCCACGCGCTTGACCTCGACCGCGACGAACCCCAGATCGTCGGTGCAGAGCAAATCGACCGGCCCGATGGGCGTGGCGTACTCGCGTCGCACCAGCCGCATCCCGACGCACAGCGTCTCGGGCGCCGCGGCGAGCGCCTCCTGCAGGTCGCGTTCGACCCCGTCCTTCTCGAGCCGGGCGGCCTCGCCCAGATCGTGCGCCGTGTCCGACACCACTTGCTCGATGCGGATCTCGAGCGTCTCGCGCCGGGTGCCGGAGCCCTTGGCGACCACGATCACGCCGTCACGCTCCTCGATGCGCGTAGGCGGGGTCATCCAGTTCTGCGGCTTGAAGCCCCCGGCGTCCGAGTGGACCATGATCGACCCGTCGGCCTTGACCATGATCAGGCGAAGCGCCATCGGCAACACGGAGGTGACACGCCCGCCGTAGACGACCTCGCATCTGGCGACGATCAGGCGCAGTGGAGGCTCCCCGGCATGGACACAGCGTACCGACCGGGGGCGATGCACCCGGACGCACCGGCGGGGGCATCTGTTAGACCACCGACATGGCGATCAACCGGACGCACCGCATCCGCATCGAGTACTGCGTCCCCTGAGGGGCCGCCCCCAACGCCGCCGGTCTGGTGGCGCGGTTGTTGAGCGGGTGGGGCGCGGTGCTGGAGTCCGTCGACGTGATCGCCGGCACGGGCGGAGTGTTCGACGTCCACGTCGATGGTGAGCTGGTGTTCGAGAAGCGGATGCTCGGCCGCTACCCCAATCCCGACGACGTGTTGCCGCTCGTCACGGAGCGCATCGGCCCCGAGGTCATGCGCGCGAGGTGAGCGCTACGCGGCGACGGGGCGGGTGTACTCGTGTCCCATCAGCGGGCTTGAGAGGATGAAGTCGGCGGTGGCGCGGTTGCAGGCGATCGGGACGTTGTAGACCACCGCGATCCGAAGCAGCGCTTTGACGTCCACGTCGTGCGGGTGCGGCTCCAGCGGATCCCAGAAGAACACGACGAAGTCGATGCGCCCCTCGGCAATCGCCGCGCCGATCTGCTGGTCGCCGCCGAGCGGGCCGCTGAGGTAGCGGTGCACGTCGAGGTCGAGCTCCAAGGCGATCGTCCCGCCTGTCGTCCCCGTCGCGTACAGCTCATGGCACGCGAGGGTACCGCGGTTGAAGCTCGCCCAGTCGAGCATGTCCTCCTTGCGGTTGTCGTGGGCGATCAGCGCGATCCGCTTACGCTGTGACATCGCGCGGGGGTCAGTCAGTCGTGCGGTGGCGAAATTT
This sequence comes from Miltoncostaeaceae bacterium, assembly GCA_046708705.1. Taxonomy (GTDB): domain Bacteria; phylum Actinomycetota; class Thermoleophilia; order Miltoncostaeales; family Miltoncostaeaceae; genus CALMEC01. Next base: position 6,889 of record JBKKDD010000238.1, read on the forward strand.
GTTTCGTTCATGTGGCTCACGGTAACGTGTTTGCGTCGATATCAACCGGGACCTGGGGCCAGCGACACCAACGTGTCACCCGCCGTCTGTCCAAAATCCCCCACACCCGTCATGGGTAGACTCGCCCGGTCCGCCAGAGGAGAAAAATGCCCGTCCCGCTCGCTCCCCCCGAGCTGTGCATCGCCACGGTCCGCACCCTCTCGATCGACGCGATCGAGAAGGCCAAGAGCGGCCACCCAGGCGCGCCCATGGGACTTGCGCCCGTCGGTTGGCAGCTCGCCACCACGGCGCTGCGCCACGCACCTGGTGAGCCCGCATGGGCGGACCGCGACCGGTTCGTGCTGTCGGCGGGCCATGCATCGATGCTGCTGTACGCGTTGCTCCACCTGACCGGCTACGACTTGCCGCTCGACGAGCTCAAGCGGTTTCGCCAGTGGGAGAGCCGCACGCCGGGGCACCCCGAGTACGGCCTGACGCACGGGGTGGAGGTCACGACCGGCCCGCTCGGGCAGGGGTTCGCCAATGCCGTCGGCTTCGCGCTGGGGGAGCGGATGATGGCGGCCCGGTTCAACCGACCGGATCACACCGTCGTCGATCATCGCACATGGTGCATCTGCTCGGACGGAGACATCATGGAGGGCATCTCGCACGAGGCGGCCTCGATCGCGGGCCACCTGAAGCTCGACAAGCTGATCGCGATCTACGACGACAACGGCATCTCGCTGGACGGGCCCACGACGCTGAGCTTCGGCGACGACGTCCCGGGACGCTTCGCGGCGTACGGCTGGCGGGTGCTGCACATCGAGGACGGCAACGACCTGGCGCAGATCGACGACGCGTTGACCCGCGCGCAGGAGTCCGACGGGCGCCCCACGCTGATCGTCTGCACGACGCACATCGGCTTCGGATCGCCCAACAAGCAGGACACCAGCTCTGTCCACGGCTCCGCGCTCGGTCCCGAGGAGACCGTCCTCACCAAGCGCGCGTACGGATGGCCCGAGGACGCTCAATTCCTCGTTCCCGACGAGGTCGGCGCGTGGACGTTGCACATGGTCGACCGCGGGGACGAGCTCGTCGCGAACTGGAACGCACGCTTCGACGTCTACCGGGCCGCGCTCCCGCAGCTCGCCGAGGAGTTCGAGCGTGTGATCGAGGGGAAACTGCCCGAGGGCTGGGACGCGGAGATTCCGACGTTCGGTCCCGACGACAAACCCGCGACGCGGGCAGCGGGGAACAAGGTCATCAACGCGATCGCCGCGCGCCTGCCCGAGCTGGTGCAGGGCGCCGCCGACCTCTCGAGCTCTACCGACACCACGCTCAAGGACATGGGCGTGGTCTCGGCGGGGGAGTTCAGCGGACGCAACCTTTACTACGGCGTACGGGAGCACGCGATGGGGGCGATCACCAACGGGTTGACCCTGCACGGAGGATTCCGCCCGGTGGCATCCACGTTCCTCATGTTCTTCGACTACATGAAGAACACGATCCGGTTGGCGGCGCTGATGGAGATCCCCTCGATCTTCGTGTTCACGCACGACTCGATCGCGCTCGGGGAGGACGGCCCTACGCACCAGCCCGTCGAGCACCTGGCCGCGATCCGGGCGATCCCCAACGTCGTGATGATCCGGCCCGCCGACGGCAACGAGACCGCCGCAGCATGGCGCGTGGCCATCGAGCGAACCGACGGTCCCACCGTCCTCGTGCTGACGCGCCAGGGTCTCCCTACGCTTGATGGACCCGCCGATGTCGCCCGCGGCGCGTACGTCGTGGCCGACGGCACCGACTGCGTGCTGATCGCGACCGGCAGCGAGGTCTCAGCCGCCGTCGCCGCGCGCGGCATCCTGGGCGAGCAGGGCATCAGCGCCCGTGTGGTCAGCATGCCGTCGTGGGAGCTCTTCGACGAGCAGGACGTCGAGTACATGGACTCGGTGTTGCCCGATCTGCCACGCCTCGCGATGGAGGCCGCCTCCACCTTGGGATGGGAGCGATGGGCGGATGCGGTGATCGGAATCGATACGTTCGGAGCATCGGCGCCGGGCCCTGAGTTGATGGAGCACTACGGGATCACCGCCGAGGCGATGGCCGAGGTCGCGGCGTCGTTCTTCGAGGACAATGAGTGAAACCGACGACGAGAACTAGCATATCTCACGTTCGAGTTGACGGTAAGACTTATATGTATTGTTCGTTCCGATGACGACCCCTGAGCCCCCGGATGGCGTGCTGGCACTGGAATCGCGGCTCACACGTACGCCTCCCCCGGCCGCGATCGTCATCTTCGGCGCCTCGGGCGACCTGACCAAGCGCAAGCTGGGTCCGGCGTTGTTCAACCTCGCCCATCAACGGCTGCTCCCCCCCGAAACCGCGATCGTGGGCTTCGCGCGCACCGAGATGACCGACGACGAGTTCCGGGCGTCGATCCGCGCAGGCATCGATGCCCACAGTCGCGTCGAGGTCACCGACGAGTCGGTGTGGGAGGGGTTCGCATCGCGACTTCGCTACGTGTCGGCGGGCTTCGACGACGCCGCGGAGTTCAACCGCCTCGCCACGCTCCTGCGCGAGCTCGACACCACCATGGGCACCGCGGGCAACCGGCTCTACTACCTGGCGACGGCGCCGGAGTTCTTCCCGGTCATCGCCCAGAACCTGGGCGGCGCCGGGCTCGCCGACGAGCGGGACGGCAGGTTCGCGCGCATCGTCGTCGAGAAGCCCTTCGGCGCCGACCTCGCGAGTGCCCGCACCCTCAACGACGAGCTTGGCCGCACCTTCCGGGAGCGGCAGGTCTACCGCATCGACCACTACCTGGGCAAGGAGACGGTGCAGAACCTGCTTGTTTTTCGCTTCGGCAACGCGATCTTCGAGCCGATCTGGAATCGGCGATACGTCGACCACGTGCAGATCACCGTCTCCGAAGACATCGGCGTCGAGCGCCGTGGCGGCTACTACGACCAGAACGGGGCGCTGCGCGACATCGTCCAGAACCACCTGATGCAGGTGCTGGCGATCGTCGCGATGGAGCCGCCGGCACGATTCGACTCGCGTGAGGTGCGCGACGAGAAGGTCAAGGTGCTTCGCGCCATCCGCTCATTCGACCGGGACACGGATGACCAATGGGCGGTGCGCGGCCAATACACCTCAGGGTGGGTCGGTGGCGAGCGCGTGCCCGCGTACCGGCAGGAGCACGGCGTCGATCCCGCGTCGTCCACCGAGACGTACGTCGCGATGCGCCTCGAGATCGACAACTGGCGCTGGGCGGGGACGCCGTTCTACCTGCGCACGGGCAAGCGCCTGCCACGGCGCGCGACGGAGGTCGCGATCCAGTTCAAGCCGGCGCCCCACCTGCCGTTCGCCTCGACGGCGGTGCAGGAACTTGACCCCAACCTGCTCGCGATGCGGATCCAACCCGACGAAGGGGCGTCGTTGACCTTCGTCGCCAAGGTTCCGGGCCCGCAGATCGACCTGCGGCCGGTCAACATGGACTTCGCCTACGGCACATCGTTCCTGCGCTCCTCGCCGGATGCGTATGAACGCCTGCTCCTGGACTGCCTGCTCGGCGACGCCACGCTGTTCATCCGTTGGGACGAGGTGGAGCGGGCGTGGGAGATTATGGACCCGCTCGTCGCGCGCTGGGCCGACGGCGACGAGCAGCTCGGCCTATACGAGGCGGGCACGTGGGGGCCGGCGGAGACCGATGCCCGACTTGCGGCTGAGGGACGCGCGTGGCGGCGCCTCTAGGGACGCCCGCCGTGTGGCGCGGCGACGGCGTGCGCATCGTCGACGTCGCGGACGCCCTACGCGAGCTGCGGGCCGAGTCGGGCGACGAGCTCTCCTCGACGCTGACCAGCGTCATGAACCTGGTGGCGATCGCTCCTGACCAGGCGTCCGCCCACGAGGTCGAGGCGGTGGCGGACGCGCTGAGCGACTACCACCCGTCGCGGGTGATCATCGTGGTGCCCGCCGACGGCGGCGACCGCATCGACGCCCGGGCCGAGGTGATGTCGAGCCCCCGCCGCGGCGAGCGCACCCTGGTCGTCGAGCAGATCATCCTGACCCTGCGCGGCGCGGTCGCAGCGCACGCCGGCAGCGCCGTGGTCCCGCTCCTGCGCTCGCAGCTTCCGACGTTCCTGTGGTGGCCGACCGCACCGGATCCGACCTCGTCGGTGTTCCTCGATCTCGCCCGCATCGCGGACCGCCTCGTCACCGAGAGCGGACGCGCAGGGCGCGGCCGTCGCGCCCTTGAGCGGCTCGCGGCGGTGGCGACCGCGTCGCCCGCGCCGGTGACAGACCTGGCATGGGCGGTTTTGACTCCGTGGCGCCAGGTCATCGCGACCTCGCTGCGCGGCGAGCCGCTTCGTCTCCTGCGCGTCGGCCCCGCCATCGCGACGATCCTGACGCCTCCCGGAGATCCCGCCCTCGAAGCTTTGCTGCTCGCCGGATGGCTCGCGGACGTCGTCGGCCCGCACCTGCAGGTATGGATCGGCGAATCGGACGGCGACGGCGACATCCGGGGCGTGACCCTCACCGCCGGCCATGACTGCGTCCTGGAGCTCGCGCGCGACGACGGGCCCTCGACCGTCACCATGCGCACCACCGTGGGCGGTGCCCGGTGCCTGCCGATGCCGCCGACCAACCGCACAGAGCTCCTCGCGGGTGAGCTCGAGTTGCGTGGCCGCGACCTCCCCCTCGAACGCGCGCTCACCCGCGCCTGTGCCCTCAACGTAGACTGATCCGCGCGGTCACGGCGTATCAGGTGCCGCCATGACCCGAGGCCTGCACCGGCGACCCGCCGGTGCGCGTTCGCACCAGGCTCCATCGGGGCCACGAGATGACGCGTCGCAGGGTGGGCCGTCTTCCGGCGTTCGCGGCACGCAGCACCTTGCGCTGGGCACGCTCTTGCCGTGCCCAACCGACAAGCTCACGATCAACGGGGTAGCCGCGGAATGAGGGCGTGGGACATCACGCACTCCTCTCTCGATGTACAGTATCTTGATATCAAGAGTTTATCTCGATCTTCCATACGTCAATCTCGATGTCGAGATATCCTTCGATCCATGAGCGATCAGGTCGACGTCATCCTCGAGCAGTGGGCACGGGAGCGCCCCGACCTCGACGCCTCCCCGATGGGGATCTTCGGGCGGATCTCACGGCTGGCCCGCGCGTACGATGTCGCGATCGCGGAGACGCTCAAGACGTTCGACTTGCTGCCCGACGAGTTCGACGTGCTCGCGACGCTCCGCCGCCACGGCCCTCCCCATGAGCTGTGCCCGCGTGACCTCTTGACGACCATGATGATCAGCTCCGGGACCACCACGCATCGGCTCGACAAGCTCGAGGCGCGTGGGCTCATCGTCCGGCGCCCGGACCCGGCCGACCGGCGCAGCATCCTCGCCGCACTGAGCCCGGCCGGCAAGCGCCTCATCGACCGGGCCCTCACGGCCCACGTCGAGAATGAGGAGCGCCTGCTCGCGCGACTCGCCCCCGCGGATCGGAAGCGACTCGCCTCGCAGCTTCGTGACCTGCTCATCGCGTCCGAACCTCCGGGACATTGAGACCCGGGGCGGACGCGTCCGCACCGCGTTTCGGTCCGCCTGCGAATCGTTAACGTTCGGTAAAGCGTGCCTGACACGATTCGCCCGCGATCCCTTTGCCCAGGCGGGATCGCGGGGCGCGAAATTGACCTTCCGACAACGTCGAAACCGCGGGCGTCAGGGCGAGGCGCGGGAGGTGAACATCGCCCTCGCCTCGTTGACGACGCGCTCGGCTTCCTCGTCGGCTGGGGCGCGGTGCGCGGCGGGCAGTTGCGGGCCCGGGTCGTCGTGCAGACCAGGAGTCAGGTCGCGACCCAGGCGCTTCTGGGCGCGGGCGAGCCAGTCGGCGGGCAAGTCGTTCGACAGGTCCTGCCGCACCATCTCGGCGAAGAGCATTGTCCACGCGCGGGGCAACACGTCGGCGTTGTAGCCGCCGCCGCCGAGCGCGACCCATTTGCCGCCCGCGGCGTCGAACGCCAGATCGTGCAGCGACCGCCACAGCCGCGGGAAGGCGTCCATCGTGATCTGCAGGTGCGCCAGCGGATCGGCGTGGTGCGGATCCACGCCGTTCTGGGTCACGACGATGTCGGGACGAAACGCGCGGACCGCCGGCGCGATGACCTCGTCCACGGCCCGCAGATACGGCGCCTCACCGGCCAGCGCCGGCAGCGGGATGTTGATGGACGTGCCCTCGCCGTTACCCGAGCCGCGCTCACCCAGGCCGCCGGTGCCGGGGAACAGGTACTTGCCGCTCTCGTGGACCGAGCATGTCAGCACACGCGGATCGTCGTAGAAGATCCATTGCGTCCCGTCGCCGTGGTGGACGTCCACGTCGATGTAGGCCACGCGCTCCGCCCCGGAGTCCAGAAGGGCACGGATCGCGACGGCCGGATCGTTGTAGATGCAGAACCCCGCCGCCCGGTTGGCAAACGCGTGGTGCAGACCGCCGCCCGGGCAGAAGACCTGCTCGACCTCGCCGTTCCACACCGCCAGCGCCGCGGTGATCGACGCCCCGCAGATCTCGGCCGCCGCCTCGGCCATCCCGGCGAACGCGGGGGTGTCGCCCCCCGACGCAAGGCCCCAGTTGGACGCCTCCCACGCAGCGGCCAACTCGGGCTCGGCGCTGTAGCGGCGCACCGCCGCGACGTAGGCCGGCGCGTGGACCGCCTCCAGTTGGGCGTCGGTGGCGGGCACAGGCTCGATCTCGACCACGTCCTCGCGGTCGAGCATCCCGTACGCGCGAATCAGGTCGACTGCGAGCGCACGCGTGGTCGGCGACAGCGGGTGATCGTCACCCAGGTCGTACGCGCCCAGCGCGTCGCGCCCCACAAACCCCGTGCGCATCAACCGACGACCGTCCAGGGGACGACGCGCCACGACGTGACCAGGCCGGCGACGACATACGGATCGGCCCGGACGAAGGCCGCGACCTCATCCTCCGAGTCGGCGCGAAACACGATCGCCGCGCCGCTCGGCGGGTCGCCGAGCGCACCGGCCGCCACGACCCGGCCGTCCTGCCGGTACTCACCCAGGTGAGCCAGGTGGGCCGGTCGATGCTCGGCGCGGCGCTCGACGATGTCGGCGACGTAGTCGTAGAAGAGCATGAGGTACCGGCCCGGTTCCATCACCCCACAATACGCGGTCCGGCATGCTCCAGCCGGTGATCTCCACCCGCCCCGCCCTGCATCGCGTGTCCCTGGATCGCCCACCGCGCGCCGAGGCGCTGCTGGCCGCGGTGGCACACAGGGACCGCCCCGTCATGGCGCCCTTCGCCGGCTGCGTGGTCGTCGCATGCGATCCGACCGACGTGGTGAGCAACGCCGACGTGTGGGACGCCCTCGCCACCCGATGCGGGCGATCGACCGGAGCCGAGGCCGCGGTCGGTGGCTGGATCGGGCTGCTGAGCTACGACCTGGGCGGGACGATCGAGCGCCTCCCGACGCCGCATCCCGATCCGGCCGGGCCACCGCTCGCGGTGCTCGGACGCTACGAGACCGTCGCGATCTTCGACCCGTACGGGGGCTGCACCGTCGTTGGCGCGGGCCCGAGCAGCGCGGTCCGCGAACTCTCGATGCTGGCACGCGGGACGACCGAGACGGCGCGGGCGCCGGTCGCATCCCGGACGGTCGCCACCTCGCTCGATGCCACGGGATACCGCGCACGCGTGGCGCGCACCCGCGAGCTGATCCGCGCGGGCGACTGCTACCAGGTCAACCTCACCCAGCGGCTAAGCGCCGTGTGGGACACCGGGGCGATCGACTTCGCGGTGCGGCTGTGGGCGACGGCCGGCCACTCGTCCCATCGCGCCTACGTCGGCATGCCCGGCGGCGCGGTCGTCTCGGCATCCCCGGAGCGATTGGTGCGCGTGAGCGACGGCATCGCCGACAGCGAGCCCATCAAGGGCACCGCTCCTCACGGCGACTGGGAACGCCTGGCCGAGAGCGCCAAAGACCGGGCCGAGCACGTAATGATCGTCGACCTGGTCCGAAACGACCTGGGCCGCGTCGCCCGACCGGGCGGCGTCACCGTGCCACGCATCTTCGGTCACCTCTCCACGCCATATGTGGAGCACATGGTCAGCGAGGTGCGCGCCGAGCTGCGCGCGGACGTGACCGTGGCCGACGTGGTGCGGGCGGTGTTTCCAGGCGGCTCGGTCACCGGGACGCCCAAGGTCCGGGCCATGCAGATCATCCGTGAGCTCGAGCCGGTCGCCCGCGGACCGGCGTTCGGCAGCGTCGTCGCGGTGGGAACCGACGGCGCGATCGAGGCGAGCGTCACGATCCGCACCGCCTGGGTCGCCGACAGCCAGGTCCACTACTGGTGTGGTGGAGCGGTGGTCTGGGACAGCGATCCCGGGGCCGAGCACGACGAGGCCTGGGCCAAGGCCCAGCCGTTCCTGCGGGCGGTGGGCGCCGCATGACCAGCCGCGTCGTGTGGCTCGACGGCGCCCTGGTCGACCCGTCCACCGCCGCGGTGTCGATCGACGACCCCGGCATGCACTCCGGCGTCGGCCTGTTCGAGACGATGCGCGCCGCGGACGGAACGATCCCCTGGCTCGACCGTCACATGGCGCGGCTGACGCGGTCGATCGACGCGCTGGGGCTGCACGGCATGCCCCGGCTCGCGGCGGTGGCCCAGGCCGCCGTGACCACCGCATCGACGCTGGGCACGGGGAGCGCCCGCGTTCGGGTCACCGTCACCCCCCACCCGACCCTGCTGGTCGAGGCCGTGGCGATCGCCCTGGACCCGCACGAGACCCTGACCGCGGCGTCCGTTCGCGGTGTCTGGCACCCGGCCAACCGCCTGGCCGAGCACAAGACCCTGTCGTTCTTGGGCTGGCGCGACGCCCAACGCCGCGCGCACGCGCTCGGCGCCGACACCGCGCTGATGCTGGACGAGGCCGGCCGGCTGGGCGAGGCATCGTCGGCCAACGTGTTCTGCGTGATCGACGGCCGGATCCTGACCGCGCCGACCCTGGGCCTGCTGCCGGGCGTGACTCGGAGCGCGGTGATGGAGCTTGCTCCGGTGCACGAGGTGATCTTGGACGAGCCGGCCTGGCGCGGCGCCGACGAGATGTTCGTGACGAGCGCGGTCCGCGGCATCGTGCCGATCGTCCGCTGCGACGACACCCCCGTCGGGACCGGTGCCCATCCCGTCGCCACGCGCCTGCGCAGCCGGATCGAGGCGATGCTGTCCGGCGCCGGTCAGTTCCCCAGGAGCAACTGAGTCACCCGCAGAAGCGCGATCGGGCGATCGTCGGCTTCACGCCACACCCGCGCGTCCCAGACCTGGATGGTGCGGCCTCCATGCGCGCGGGTCGCCGCACACGCGATCCAGCCCGTGGGAGCGGTGCCGACGAAGTTGCACGTCAGATCGATCGTCGCGAACCGATCGCGCCGCTCCGGCGGCAAGCTGACGGCCGTGCCGAAGCCGCACGCGGTCTCGGCGAGCGCGATCACCGACGAGCCGTGCAGGTACCCGTTGGGCGCGAGCAGGTCCAGGCGCACCTCGAGTCGCGCCGTCACGCGCTCCGGGTCGAGGCCGGTGAACGACATCCCGATCAGCCCGGCGAGCGTGCCCGCACAGAGCGCGCCGGCCTCTTCAGGAGTCATTAGATCCGCCGCAGGATCAGGGTGTAGTCGGCCCCCCCGCGCAGGGCCTCGAGCGCGACGAAGTGCCGCCCCGTCTCCCGAGCGCGAATCACCATCGTGCGCGTCCCGGGGGTCGGGGTGCGAAGCTGACCCAGACGCTGTGATGCGAGCTGCTGCGCCGTCCGCAGCCGCAACAGCACCGACGACGTCCCGGGTCGATAGACGCGGGCCATGAGCCTGGCGCCCCGCGCGATCACCGTCACCCGCATGCGCTCCCCTTTGCGCAGGATCACCGGGTAGGTGTCGAACTGGTCGTCGTTGAAGTCCATGCGGGCGCGCAGGCGACTCGGCCTGGACGTGACGCGCAGGTTCTGACTCTTGGGCAGCCATTTGACGTCGTCGTTGATCTCGCTGAGGTCGTTCACAGGCGCCTGAGCCTGGGCGGCGGCGACCGGGTTGACCGCGCCCCATCCCCACGTGCTGCTGCGCGCCCGACCGGCCGCGCCCACGCTGGACGTGGACTGCAGGATGCGCGTGACCTGATATGGGGTGATGCCCGGATGCGACGCGTAGATGAGCGCCGCCACCCCGGCGACATACGGCGCGGACATCGACGTCCCGTCCTTGAACCCGTAGCCGGGCGCGACCTCGCGCTCGTGGATCACGATCGGAATCGTGGAGACCACGTTGACACCCGGCGCCAGCACGTCGACCGAGTAGTTGAAGTTCGAGAACCGGGCCCGCCCGAATGCCGTGGGACAGTCAGGCGCGACGGCGACCGAGTCGCACAACGCGCCCACGCCGATGACGTGGTCGTACCCGGCGGGAAAGTTGACCGGGTTGTCATCGAGACCCTCGTTGCCCACCGAGGCGATGATCAGCGCGCCGCGCCGATACGCCCAGTTGATCGTGTCCTGGAACGCATTCGACGCGCCCGGCCCGCCGGACGAGATGTTGATGACCTTGGCGCCGTGGTTGACCGCCCAGCGGATGCCGGCCATCATCGTGGAGTCCTGGCTGACGCCGCGGACGTCGGAGATCTGGATCGGCATGAGCTTCGACACCCCGGGCACGGCCGGGTTGACCGACGCGGGCGCGATGCCGACGATACCGATGCCGTTGGCGGGGGCGGCGGCGATGCCCGACACATGGGTGCCGTGACCGCGGTCGCTGATGTCATCTGCGCGACCGACGTGGCGCACCGTGCTGCGCGGCGCGACCAGCAGGCCCGACTGGTTCCAGTCCTCGTGCGTCGCGTCGATGCCGGAGTCCAGGATCGCGATGATCGGGCGGTCGTAGGCGCTCAGCCCCACCGTCCAGGTGCCCTGGCGAAGGCCCCACTGGCGGTTCTGATCGTTCGACGTGTAGTACGGGTCGGTGGGCTCGGGCATCGCGACCAGCGGCAGCGGGGGTGGCGGGATCGCGCGGGCATCCGTGAGCGCGTCGTTGGTGCGCACCAGCGACCACTCCGCACGAAGCACCCCGGGCCGCGTCAGCACCCGCACCCGCGCTGTGGCCGCATCGTCAGGCGCGAGCGCCCAGATGCCGATGTCGGGGACCGACTCCTCGACGGCGCCGAGCCCCGCCAGGCGCGACTCGACGGCGCCCCGCGCGGGCACGTCCGCGAACGTCACCAACAGCGTCTCGCCGGTGGCCGGGACACTGCCGACCCCGGTGTACGCATGTGCCACCCGGTCACGGGCCGAGGCCATCGCCGGCACGCAGCCCACGAGCACGACGCCCGCGGCGACGAGCGCTCGCAGGCGACTACTCATACTTGTTGGTGATGGGCATACGTCGGTCTCTCCCAAAGGCTCGCGGTGTGATCTTGATGCCGATGGGGCCCTGTCGCCGTTTGTACTCCGCGCGATCGACCAGCCCGACGACCTCCCGGATCACCTCTACCGACGCGCCGACGCCGTCGATTTCCCCGGGCCCGCGATCAGCCTCGACATACGCTCTGAGTATAGGGTCGAGTACCGCGTACTCCGGTAACGAGTCGGTATCGCGCTGGTCCGGTCGCAGCTCGGCCGAGGGCGCGCGCTCGATTGAATGCGGCGGGATGACGTCCGTCGCCGCCTGGGTGTTTCGCCACCGCGCGAGCTCGTACACCGTGGTCTTGGCGACGTCGCGAATCGGGGCGAATCCGCCGACCATGTCGCCGTAGAGCGTGCTGTAGCCGACCGCGATCTCGCTCTTGTTGCCGGTCGCAAGCACCATCCGGCCGAGCTTGTTGGAGAGCGCCATCAGCAACGTCCCGCGCACCCTGGCCTGGATGTTCTCCTCGGTCACATCGGGTGGACGGGGCCCGAACGCGTCGGCGAGCGTCGCCGCGAACGCATCCACCACGGCACCGATCGGGATGACCTGCAGGCCGATCCCCAGCAGGACGCTCGACTGTCTGGCATCGGCCAGGCTCGCGTCGCTCGAGAACACGGACGGCATGGCGACGCCGCTGACGCGGTCGGCCCCCAGCGCGTCGACGGCAAGCGCCGCGGTCAGCGCCGAGTCGAGCCCTCCCGACAGGCCGATCAATACACCCGGGAACCCGTTCTTGTCGACGTAGTCGCGGATGCCGAGCACAAGCGCCCGCCACAGCTCCTCCGTGGCACCAGCCAGCGGCGCGACCACGTTGAGCGATACGGACGGCTCGGTGGCGGAGCCGGCGAACCTGGCCCTGATCGGCACGGCAGCCGGCGCACGGGCATCGGTGATGCGCCGAACGAGCGGCTCGCGCAGTCGCCGTCGCGCAGCCGCGCCCGGCTCGATGTCGGCGATGATGAAGTCCTCGGTGAACTGGGCGCAGCGGGCCACGGTCTCACCCGACGCGTCGAACACCGCCGAGTGGCCGTCGAACACCAGCTCGTCCTGCCCGCCCACCAGGTTGCAGAACGCGAGCGCCGCGGCGCTGTCGGCCGCGCGCGTCGCGAGCATCCGCTCGCGGGCGACGCCCTTGCCCTGGTGGTAGGGAGAGGCCGACACGCAGCAGATCAGGTCGAGGCGCGCCACGGCCAAATCGCCCGCGACCGGCGCCGAATACCAGATGTCCTCGCAGATCACGATGCCGACCCGCGCCCCGCGCACGTCGATGACCAGTTGCTCGGCGCCGGCCTGGAAGTAGCGGGCCTCGTCGAACACGCCGTAGTTGGGCAGGAACCGCTTGTGGTAGACGGCCTGCACCCGCCCGTCGGCCAGCACCGCCGCCGCGTTGTAGCAGTCGTCGAGCCAGTCCACGAACCCCACGATGGCGACACCCTCGGTGACGTCCGCGGCCAGCTCCTCCAGCGCGTCGCGCGTCGCGGCGGCGAACTCCGGCCGCAGCAGCAGGTCCTCGGGCGGGTACCCACAGACCGCGAGCTCGGGCACGAGCGTCAGGTCGGCGCCGGCCAGCCGGGCGCGCCTGAGCGCGGCGCGAATCCGCCCCACGTTGCCGCGGATGTCGCCGACCACGGTATTGAGCTGCGCGACTGCCACACGCATGTTGAGCGTCCCCCTCGTCCGACACACCGTGCGGCCGGATCAGCCGGCGCGCGGTAGGCTTCTGTCAGCCAACACGTCCACGATACGCCGCCAGGGCATCAACGAGAAGCCGCGCGGCCGTGCCCGAAGCCGAGAGGAGTGAGTCATGGGTTCCAACCTCCCACCGCAACGCCCCCGTCCGGGCGGCATCCCCGGCGGCGGCGACCAGCGCCGGAACCTGACACCGCTCCAGGGAGCGCAGGAGGCGGCGAAACGACTCGGGAAGACCTGCTTCCACGCGGGCCAACAGGTGCCCGGCCTGGTCGCGTGCGTCGCGTGCCAGTTCCAGATCCGCAACCGTGGCGTGCTGCCGGCCTGTCCCGACTGCGGCGAGCTGGTGTGGGCGTGGCTCGACGAGGGACCACCGCCCGTGCTCGACGGCGTCAGCGCCGCGACTCCGCCGCCGCGCGCGAACTCCGTGCCCAAGGTGGAGGAGGGCGTCGCGCTGGAGCCGACGGTGCAGGTTCAGGAGAACGTCTCGATCGAGCCCACCTAGTGTCCCGATGGGGGTCATGAGACTTACAAATACGTAACACCACGGCGATAAAGGCATTACGTGGAGCGACGATGATAATCGTAGACTCGTCACTCTTCTCGAAGGTCATGTTGAATCGTCAAACGCTCATCGGTCTGGTCGCAGCCACCGTTCTCGTCACCCCCGTCGCCGTCAGCGCGTCGACGACGGCGGCGAGGACCGGCAGCTTCGACGCGATGGGGACCGGCACGGTCATCGCCCAGGGCAAGCTCCGGGTGTTCGGCATGATCGACGGGACCGTCGCCGTACGCGACCTCGCCGGTGGCGCCGTCGTCAAGATCGCGGGGGTCCGCCAGAAGCCCAGGCGCGTCATGCTGCGCGGACGCGCCCAGTTCGTCTACAAGATCAAGGACGTCGACGGCGCGTTCTTCGCGAACGGACGCGGCCTGCGGGTCGAGCTGCGTGCCCCGGACGGCACGCTCTCCATCAGCGCTTTCGGACGCGGCACGATTACCAGGATGAGCGGGGAGGGCACCTATCACCTGAACGGCGGCGACGAGCAATCGTGGTCCACGGCGGCGATGCCACTTGCGATCGCTCCCCCCTCCAAGGCTCCCAATCCGGAACCAGTCGGCCCCGCCAACTAGCGGTCTCGACGCCGGCATCGGCAGGGACCCCGGCGGGGGCATTAGACTTCACCGGGTGAGCGCTCCCACGCACGTCCTGATCATCGAGGACGAGCCCAATATCGCCTCGTTCGCGAAGATGTACCTGGAGGCCGCGGGATACCGCGTCAGCGTCAGCCACCGGGGCGACGAGGGGCTGGCCATGGCCGAGCGCGACCGGCCGGCGCTGATCGTGCTGGACTTGATGCTGCCCGGGCTGGACGGGTTCGAGGTGGCCAAGCGCCTGCGTTCCTCGGCCGCCGGATCGTCCCCCGCCATCGTGATGCTGACCGCCCGCGACGATGCGGTGGACAAGGTCGTCGGGCTCGAGATCGGGGCGGACGATTACATCACCAAGCCGTTCAATCCGCGCGAGCTCGTGGCGCGGGTCCGCGCGGTGCTGCGCAGGGTGGCGGGGCCGGCCCAGCCGGCTGACGCGGCTCCGGTCGAGCCCACGACCTACGAGCTGGAGGGACTGCGCATCGAGGTCGGTCCGCGTGAGGTCTACGTCGGCCAGGAGGCGGTCGCGCTGACACCGAAGGAGTTCGACCTGCTGACGGCCCTGGTCGAGAACCGCGGGATCGTCCTGACCCGCGAGAAGCTCTTGGAACGGGTCTGGGGATTCACGTTCCTCGGCGACAGCCGGACGATCGACGTCCACGTCCGCCAGTTGCGCCGCAAGCTCGGTGAGGCCTGCCCGATCCAGACGGTCTGGGGCACGGGCTACAAGGTACCCGCCGCAGCGAAGAGGTGACCTCGCCGTGGCGCACCCTGCGGGGGCGCCTGGCAATCGCCTCGCTGGCCGGGCTGCTGGTGGCCTCCCTGGCGTTTGCCGCGCTCGGCATCGAGCTGGTGCGCGCCCAGACGCGCGCGGCGGATCTGGCCGAGTTGGAGATCAAGGCCGTCGGCATCGCCAAGCTGATCAGCCAGGACGCGGAGCTCGCCAGCGAGACCGGCGGCTACCGCCCGACGCCGGAGCGCCTGGCCGCGCTGGCGGCAATCGTCGGCGAGGGAACCCAGTTCACGTACGCGGGCGGCAACCTGGACCCGGATCCGCGGGGAGTTCCGAGCCGGCTCCAGCGCCGCGCCCTCGATCAGATCGACTACGGCGTGCTCGAGCGCGACGGCGTCCAGCGCTTCGACTACACGATCCCCGAGACCGGGGTGCAGGCGATCGCGGCGGCAGCGCCGATCACGTTCGGCCCGGATGACGTTGTCGCAGCGGTGGTCGTGCTGCGCGAGCGCGCGGAGGTCGGGTCCGTCTGGCGGCGGTTCGCCAACCGCGTGTTGATCGCCGCCGGGATCGGCCTGGCCGTCGCCCTGATCGTCACGCTGATCGTCACGCGTCGGGCATTGCAACCGCTCAAGCGGTTGGAGGTCGCGGCGCGCGCCGTCGGCGGCGGGGACCTGGAGACCCGGGTCACCGTCGGGGGGACCGTCGAGATCGACGCGCTGGCCGCCGCGTTCAACACGATGGTCAGGGAGTTGCAGCACCGTGAGGCGCTCACCCGCGATTTCCTGATGCGCGTCACCCACGACCTGCGTACGCCGCTGACCGCGATCCGCGGTCACACGCAGGCCCTGACCGACGGCGTCGTCCCGCGGGAGGCGATCCCCCGCTCACTCCATGCGATCGAGGACGAGTCCGCGCGGCTTGAGGCCCTCGTGACGGACCTGCTCGACCTGGCAAAGCTGGAGGCCAAACGGTTTCGCCTGGAGCTCGCCACGGTCGACGCCAACGACCTGGTGGAGCGTGCGTTCACCTCCTACGCGGGCGAGGCCGCACGCCGCGGTGTGCGCTACCAGCGCGAGTTCACGCCGTTGCCGCAGCTCGCCACCGATGCCGCCCGGGTCAGGCAGATCGTCGGCAACCTGATCGACAATGCATTCAAGTGGACGCCCGACGGCGGCGTCGTGCACGTCGCCGCGCGAGAGCGCGCCGGCGGCGGCATGGTGATCTCGGTCACCGACAACGGCCCCGGCATCGCCGCCGACAAGCTCGAGGAGATCTTCGAGCCGTTCAGCTCGCAGAACACGCCCGACGGCCGGCACGGCAGCGGCTTGGGGCTTGCCATCAGCCGCCAGCTCGCGCGGGCGCTGGGCGGAGATCTTCGCGTCGAGAGCCGCCTGGGTCGCGGCAGCCGCTTCACCCTGGAGCTGCCGGGCGAGACCCGCCAGCAACCGCTGCCGGGCTGACGTATCCCTTCCCGGCCGACGGGACCGTTTGCCGTCGGACCCGGAGAAAACCGGCTCCTTAACGAGCGGAGGGGCCGGCGGCGAACGATCCGCCACCGACCCCACCCTAACCGGTCCGCTCACTCAGGCGTGGGCCTGCTCCTCGTGCGAGGCCAGGACGATCGGACCCCGCTCCCCGGTGCGGACGCGGATGGCGTCCTCGATGGGGAACACGAAGATCTTGCCGTCACCGGGCTCGCCGGTGTGGGCGTACTCCATGATCGCGTCGATCGCGCGCTCCACGTCGGCGTCATCGACGGCGATCTCCAGCTTGAGCTTGGGACGGAGGAAGATGGTCGTCTTTGCACCACGGTAGCTCTCGGTGAAGCCCTTCTGCCGTCCCGAGCCCTTGACCTCGCTGACGCTCATTGAGGGGAGCCCCATCGCGTCGAGTCGATCACGGATCTCGTCGAACGACTCGTGGCGAATGAATGCCTCGATTTTCTTCAACACCCCTCCTTAGGACACTTGTGCGGTTTGGGTGGACGGAGACGCTGCCGAGCTGCCCTGCAGAGCCGGAGTCGACCCGGAGATGTCCTCCGGCTCGGCGCCCGGAACCTCGATGAAGCGCTCAGGGTACCCGAACATGCCGTGCTCTGAGATGTCCAGACCCGCCAGCTCCTCGGCTTCGCTGACGCGCAGACCGACGGTGTACTTGATCGCCGCGAACACGGCCAGCGAACATGCCCCGGTGAAGCCGATCGTCGCCGCAACGCCGTAGAACTGCACCCACAACTGCGATGCGTCGCCTCCAGTCAGGAGGCCGGCGCTCTTGCCGAGCGGCGTCGGCAAGTTCACCGTGCGGTCGGCGGCGGCGAAGAGCCCAACCGCCAGCGTGCCCCAGATACCCGCGACACCGTGCACGGGAAGACATCCGATGGGGTCGTCGACACGGATCTTGTCCACGAGCACCACCAATGGCGGCACGATCAGTCCTGCGATCAGGCCAATGATGACCGCGGCCCACGGATCCACGAAGGCGCAGGGGGCCGTGATCGCGACGAGGCCCGCGATCGCGCCGTTGCCCATCTGGGAGACGTCCAGGGTCTTGAACATGATCATCGCGCTGATCGTCGCGCCGATGACGCCGGCGGCGGCGGCGAGGTTGGTGTTGACCGCGATGTCCGCGAAGTTGTTGGCAACGGCGTTCAGCGTTGAACCGGGGTTGAAGCCCATCCAGCCGACCCACAGGATCAGCACGCCGAGCATCGCCAGCGGGATGGAGTGCCCCGGAATCGGCACGGCCTTCTTGTTGCGGAATTTGCCGATGCGGGGGCCGAGCAGGAGCGTCCCGGCCAGCGCGGCCAGCGCTCCCTG
Organism: Miltoncostaeaceae bacterium; assembly: GCA_046708705.1. GTDB lineage: Bacteria > Actinomycetota > Thermoleophilia > Miltoncostaeales > Miltoncostaeaceae > CALMEC01. Next base: position 24,716 of record JBKKDD010000238.1, read on the forward strand.
CAGGTGGACGATGGAGCTACCGGCGAAGTCCAGGAACCCGTCCTGGGCGAGCCAGCCGCCACCCCATGTCCAGTGCGCCACGATCGGGTAGATGAGCCCGGTGAACGCCACACCGAAGATCAGGTAGGCGATGAACTTGGTCCGGTCCAGCATCGCGCCGAACACGATCGCGAGCGAGACCGCCACGAAGACGACCTGGAAGAAGAACTGGGCCTGCAACGGCGTGGCGCTGTAGGAGAGCGACGCGAACTGGTCCGTGAAGTTGGTCACGTCCATGAACCAGCCGCCCGAGCCCGCGAACCCGTTACCGGTCGCGAACGCGAGCGAGAAGCCCACCGCCCAAAACATCAGGAACGAGATCGCGAGGTTGATGATGATCTTGCCGGCGACCGCGCCGGCGTTCTTCATTCGAGACAGCCCGATCTCGAGCATTGCGAAGCCGGCCTGCATGAACAGGACGAGAATCGCCGCGAACACCACCCAGATCTGGTTGGCCGAAAACGCGACGTCTTGGATCTGTGTGGCCAACTCGGCCGGTGTTGGGTCGGCGCCCAACGCCGAGACCGGTAACGCGACGAGCGCCAGCAGCGCCAAGGCGACGACGCGGCGCAACACCCCTGTTCGCATGATTTCTCCCTGATCGTGGCTGGGTCTGTTCGGAGGAGACCCGGGACCTCAGGAGCGTAGGTTTCGTGTTGTCGGACGGCGTTGGCCCGACGGCGAGAGTCCGACCGCGGGGTCCTGCGCCCATGGGATAAGGCCCGAAGGCCAATCGGCTCCCGGACGGTTCGGCCCAATGGCCAACCGGCCGTTCTGTGACTGGTTTGGATGGTTCGTACGAACCGAGATCTGCATCGCCTCCCGCCGCCGGGGTGCGGTTCGGCGGCGGCGGCCCTCCGACCCGTCAGCCGGTGACGACCGGGATGCGGATGCGACCGGTGAGGCTGATGATCCTCGTACGCGTCGATGCGCGAACCTCTCTGGCGTTTGAGCCGCTCGCGGTGGCGACGTTGGTCCTCACGCCGACGACCGGTCGGTCGATCCTGAATCTGAGCAGCACGGTTCGCGACGCTCCGGGCGTCAGGGTCCCGACCGCGACGATCACCACTCCCTTGACCAGCCGCACACCGGTCGGCCTGGCGGCGAGCGCCATCCCGCCGGGAACGCGATCGCGCATGATCACGTCCTGCGCAGCGACGGCGCCCGTGTTCGTGATCTTGATCCGATACGTGACGACCTGGCCGGCCCGGGCCGTCGCGGGGCCACGCTTGTCGATGCCGAGCGTCGTCTGCGGCGTCCCGGTGGTCGATCCGCCCCCCGCGACGTCGACGGGCGGCGAGACGACCGGCGGGGGCGTCACCGTGACGATCGTCGGCAGTTTGACGTTGGTGACGGTGCAGGTGACGACGTCCGTGGGGCCAAGTGTGGCGACGAACGTGGCGCCCGTCACGACGACCGGCAGCGGGACGGGGGTCGGGGCCGACGGGCTCGCGACCCGGCACGACACGGCGCTGAGCCGGTACCCCTGCCGCTCCGTCTCGGTCACGGCGATTGTCGAGGTGGACGCGCCTGCCGGTTTCCACTGAAGCGTCACGGTGCTATCCGCGCCCGTGGTCGCGCCTCGCGGGCCAGCCGCCCCGGGGTCGGGCGCCAGCCACGTGTACCCCCCGCCGGTGGTCACGGCGGCATCGAATCGCCATCCGGCACCGCCGGCCACCGGACCCTGACCGTCATCCACGAGCTTGGTGATCGTGACCGAGGATTGGCACAACTCGTTGACCAGGGTCGGCAGCGCCGGCGGCAGGTTCGCGAAGTCGGCCACCGCGAGCACGTCCGTGGTCGTCAGATCGACGGCCGCGGCCGTCGTCACGGTGTCGGAGCCCGAGATGGCGACCAGGCGGGAGAAGCTCGCCAGGTTGGCCAGGGCGGCGCCGACCCCGAGCGCGAGGATGTGGCTGCCCTGCGCCTTGATCGCGTCCGCCTCGGCGATTGCGGACGCCAACGCGGTGGCGGTGGCGACCCTCACCTGGACGCCCCCGGGGATGTTGATCGCGGTCGGATCACCGTCGGTGATGAACACGACCAGCGGCGCGACGCCCGACGACGCGTTGAGGAGCTTGACCTCCTCGAGCGCGTCCTGCCAGTTGGTCCAGGCACCCGTCTGGGAGGGAGAGTTATAGACGTCAGCGGGGGGAATGGCGGTCCCGCTGAAGTACGGCTGGAACGTGGTCGCCAGAGTCCCGGCGGCGCCCGAGGTGACGTCCGTGTAGCCGAGCACCCGTTTGGCGGCCGAGCCGAACTCGATGACCGCGAGCTGAGACCCTGTGTCCACGAGCCCGGTCGCGAACGCGCTCGCGGCGCTCCGTACCGCGGTCTCGGCTCCGGCTGTCGCGTCGACCGACGCCGACTCGTCCAGGACGATCACGACCTTGGTGCCGCACGCCGCTTGCAGGTCCGGGTTGACGACGGCGGCGGACGCGCTCGTTACGAACGCTGCCACGCAGGCGATCACGACGCCTGCGAGACACATCAGTTTGGGGCGTCGTGCGTGGATGGACGAGCGCATCGTGTCGGGCTCTCCTCGGTGCTGTTCCGGGCGCCGTTCGAGCGGCCGGGACGCGACGCGAGTCGCGGTCGTTGATCAGACTACGACCGTGCCCGGACGACCCGGTCCCATCAGCTCGGGCGCCTCAGGGCCGGCCTCACCGAGTGCATCGGCTGCGGATGCCTGTCGCTCGACCGCTGCCGCCTCGCCAACCCCGGCGACCGCGCCGCCGGCCTGGGCCCCGGCCCGCGCTACTGGATCGCCCCCCGCCCGGCGGCGGGCTGACTCATGCGTCCGTGTTTCGCGAGGTCTACTCGCCGGCCTTCAGGACGCGGGCAGCAAGGAGCGCGAGGTCGTCAAAGGCCGCGAGCTGCTCGTCGCTCAGCGTCGCCGCGCCGGAGTCCCAGGCGCACAGCGTGCCGACCACGTCGCCGCCCAGCGGAAGCGGGGTCGAGACGTACATGCGGACCCCCGGGTCGTTGCCCTGAGTGAAGGACGAGTAGTCGAACCGCTTTTCCTCGCTGGCGTCCGTGGCGACGATGCGCTCTTCCGACTCGACCACGAGCCGACACATCGAGTCCTCGCGGGGGTGCGGCGCAACGGGCGCGTTGTGGCCGGCGATCCGGTGCTGGATCTGCTCGTCGAAGATGTGGATGCCGGAGGCGCTGCCGCCCGAGATGACCCCGGCGAGCCGCACGATCGCGTCGAGGGCCGGGTCCTCGCCCCGGTTCAGCAGGCCGAGGCTCTGGATGGTGTCGGACATGTTGGTTTCTCCCGGGTTGGACGACGGTCGCAGACGTTTCTACCAGAG
>JBKKDD010000239.1:0-9170 GCA_046708705.1 Miltoncostaeaceae bacterium
GTACTTCGCGTCGGCCGTCATCCTCGGCGGGCTGTTCCTGGCGTCCGCCTGGCGGCTCGCGCGCTGGCCCGACGAGCGACGGGCGCGCTCCACGTTCTCGTACTCGATGCTGTACCTGGCGCTCCTCTTCGCCGCGCTCGCCGTCGACGCGGTGATCTGACCGTATGGCACGGCAGCCAGGGGGCCGCCCGGGCGGGCACGGGCGCGGCGGGTTCTTCCTGTCCCCGCTCGGGATCGTGTTCACGACGGTGGTGATCGACCTGATCGGTTTCGGGATCGTCATCCCGATCCTGCCGCTCTACGCCCAGGACCTGGGCGCGTCGCCCACGGTCATCGGCGTGCTCGCGTCCTCGTACGCGGCGATGCAGTTCCTGTTCGCGCCGGTCTGGGGACGCCTGTCGGACCGCTACGGCCGGCGACCGGTGATCATGGTGGCGCTCGCGGGCAGCGCGATCTCGTCGCTTTTGATCGGCTTGGCGTCCTCGCTGGTCTTCCTGTTCGTGGCGCGCATCCTCAACGGCATCGCCGGGGCGTCCTATGCCGCCGCCCAGGCCTACGTCGCGGACGTCACGTCCCCGCAGGAGCGGGCCAGGGGAATGGGGTTGATCGGGGCGGCGTTCGGGGTGGGCTTCATCCTGGGGCCCGCGATCGGCGGCCTGTGCGCGATCGTGGACGCCAGGCTGCCGTTCTTCGTCGCCGCGGCCCTGGCGGCATTGAACCTGCTGGCGGCGTGGCGGCGCTTGCCGGAGCCCGAGCGTCGCCCCGCCCGGCGCACCCCCCAGCGCAAGCTGCTGCGGGCGGCGCTGCGGGACGGGCGGATCGCCCCGATGATCCTGATCTCGTTTCTCGGGACGTTCGCCTTCGTCGGGATGGAGCAGACGTTTGCGCTCCTGGGCGACCGCCGCTTCGGGTTCGGACTGGTCGAGACGGGTCTGGTGTTCACCTACATCGGCGTGATCGTCGCGGTGGTGCAGGGCAAGGCGATCGGGCCGATCGTCGCGCGCCTCGGCGAGCGCCGCACGATGCTTGTCGGGCTGGCGCTGACCGGGGTCGCGCTCGGGCTGCTGGCGGTGACGACCAGTCTGTGGGCGCTGTTTCCGGTCGTGGCGTTGCTGGCCGCCTCGGGCTTGGTGTTCCCGACCGTGACCTCCCTGGTCTCCAAGGCCGTGGGTGACGCCGACCAGGGCGGCATGCTCGGGCTGCTCGCCTCGGCCGGTGGGCTCGCCCGCATCGCCGGTCCGCTGGCCGCCGGGGCGATGTTCGAGCTCGACGTCCCGCTGCCCTACGTCGTCGGGGCGGCCCTGTTCGGGGTGTGCCTGGTCATCGCCCTGCGCGGTTCTCGGCACGCTGCGCCGGAGCCCGCCTAGCGTGGGGAGGGCGGGCCCTTCCCACGGACCCCTCCCGGCGTTGCCCGCTTCGGTTCCTGGTGGCGGGCCGGCTAAGCGGGCCCTCCGCTCACCGTGATCGGTCTCGTCAACCGCCTCCCCATCCGCCTCGATCCGCGATGCAGGGTTGTCGCGCACGGCAGGCACGTTACGTCCGACACCCGTCACGTTGTCGCGACTCCCGGGATGATGCGCCGGCAACGAGGAGCCTGCCCTCCCCACGCCACGGCGACCGCTTCGTGATCGTCCAGCAGGGACGTCTGACCGGTCCGGAACGTGATGATGGGGTAGGGCGTGCGTGGTAGCGTCCGACCGCAGATGGCGCGCAACAAGCACATCCTCCCGATCGCGATCATCACCCTCGTCATCTCGGCGATCTCGGTCGCGGTGGCACGTGGCATCGACTGGCTGCCCGACCCCGCCGCCAAGGAGGCCGACCGCGTCGACCTGCTGATCTGGTGGACGGTCTGGGCGAGCATCGGGATCTTCGCCATCGTGATGGCGTTCATGTTCTACTCGGTATGGAAGTTCCGGGCGCGCGCGGGCGACGAGACGGACGGGCCGCCGATCCACGGTCACACGATGCTGGAGATCGTGTGGACCGCCATCCCGACCGTGCTGATCGGCATCACGGCCGCCTGGGGCGCAATCGTCCTGATCCAAAACGAGGAGATTGCCAAGGCCGGCGCCGGGCCGCTGCGGGTGGACGTCCTGGCGCAGCAATTCGCCTGGGAGTTCACGTACCCGGAACTCGGCGTCACGACCGGTGACCTGCGAGTTCCCGTCGACCGTCAGGTCGTGCTCAACCTGCGCGCCAAGGACGTCATCCACGACTTCTTCGTGTACGAGACCCGCATCAAGGGCGACGCCGTGCCGGGCATCGTCAACGACCTGGTCAGGTTCACAATCAAGCCCAGTTACGCGGGACGCACGTTTCCGATCGTGTGCGCCGAGCTCTGCGGCGCCGGGCACGGGGTGATGCGCGCCCAGATGATCGCGCTGACCCCGAGCGACTACGACGCCTGGGCGCAGCAGGCCAAGACCACCGCCGCCGCGGCCAAGGCCGCGGCCCCGCCGCCCACCACGACCACCGCGCCCACGCCGTAGCGAGCAGACATGGCGACCCACGCACCCACCACAGGCCCGCCGATCCCCCACGGATCCGGCGGCGGGCACGTCCATCACAGCGACTACCGGTCCATCCGCCACTGGTGGATCCGCGCGGCTTGGTGCTCGGCCGCAGGCGTCGCGTTCGGCTTCCTCCTGCCGTTCTTCCTGCGCGGGGTGTTCGGGCTGGACCCGCTGTGGAACGAGCAGGTCTACGTCACCACTACGAGCATCTTCAGCGTCATCGGGTTCCTGATCGGCATCGGGTGCTTCGACTGGTGGGGCCGCTGGATGGTCGGCAAGCGCGTCGACTACGAGGACCACAGCTTCCACGGGGCCACGAGCTGGCGCGACTACCTGCGGGTCAACACCGACCACAAGGTGATCGGCGTCCAGTACCTGGTGATCATCTTCAGCTTCATGATCATCGCGGGTCTGCTGGCCGAGCTGGTGCGCACCGAGCTCGCGCAGCCGGGCACGCAGATCACCAATGGCGAGGGCTACAACACGCTCTTCAGCGGCCACGCCGCGCTCATGATCTTCCTGGTGATCATCCCCGCGTTCGCCGGGCTCGCCAACTACATCCTGCCGATCATGATCGGCGCCAAGGACATGGCGTTCCCCAAGCTCAACGCCCTGTCGGTCTGGATGCTGCCCCCGGCCGGCGTCATGATCCTGATGGGCGTCATCCTGGGCGGGTACTCCTCCGGCTGGACCGCCTACACGCCGCTCGCGTCGCAGGCGGGCACCGGCACCACGCTCTTCGAGGTCGGCGTCCAGTTCGCGGGCGCGTCGTCGATCATGACCGCGGTCAACTTCCTGGTCACGATCATCACGATGCGTGCGCCCGGGATGACCGTGTGGCGCATGCCGCTGCTGGTGTGGGCCAACGCCACCACCTCGGCGCTCGTGGTGTTCGGGACCCCGTTCATCGCCGGCTCGCAGTTCATGACGCTGTTCGACCGCGTCATGGGCACCCACTTCTTCGACTGGAGCGCAGGCGGCGACGTCGTCAGCTACCAGCACATCTTCTGGTTCTACAGCCACCCGGCCGTGTACATCATGATGCTGCCCGGCTTCGGCATCATCAGCGAGGTCCTCGCGACGTTCTCCCGCAAGCCGATCTTCGGCTACCGGGCCGTCGCGTTCTCGACCGTCGCGATCGCGGTGCTGGGCTTCGGCGTCTGGGCCCACCACATGTTCGTGTCCGGCATGGCGCCGTGGCTGCGCATCCCGATGATGGTCACCACGGTCATCATCGCCATCCCCACCGGCGTCAAGGTATTTTCGTGGGTGGCGACGCTGTGGCGAGGCAAGCTCCACCTCCAGACACCGATGTTATGGGCGCTCGGCTTCCTGTTCACGTTCGTGATCGGCGGACTGTCCGGGGTGTTCCTGGGCACGCTGCCCGCGGACATCTTCTCGAGCGACACCTACTACATCGTCGCGCACATCCACTACGTGCTCTTCGGCGGCAGCGTCTTCACGATCTTCGCGGGCGTCTACTACTGGTTCCCCAAGATGACCGGGCGGATGTACAACGAGAAGCTCGGCAAGGCGCATTTCTGGCTCACGTTCTTCGGCTTCAACATCACGTTCATGCCGATGCACTGGCTGGGGCTGCAGGGCATGCCCCGCCGGGTGTCCGACTACGACCCGCGCTTCGCCAACCTCAACCTGATCATCAGCATCGCGTCGCTCCTGATGGTCGCCGGCACCGCCGTGTTCTTCTACAACGCGATCACGTCGTGGCGCTCGGGGGCCAGGGCGCCGTGGAACCCCTGGCGCGGACGGACCATCGAGTGGCTCGTGTCTTCGCCCCCGTCGATCTTCAACTTTGACGCGACCCCGCAGGTCGTCGGCGGCCCGTACCAGTACGGCATCGCCGGCGCGCGCCACGCGATCGTGTTCGCGCCCGAGGAGGTCGGCGGCGGCGAGCTGACCGAGACCAGCCATCCCACCATCCTCGTCCTGGCTCGCGACACCGTGATCGGGCAGTCGTTGCTGGACGCCACGCGCGAACTCGGCACCCACGGCCATTGGCGGTTCACGTTCGTCTCGCCGGCCGAGAACGACGCCGAGCGCCAGGCGCTGACGCGCCGCCACGGCCTCGCCGCCGCCGTGCTCGGCAAGGCGGGCATCCCGGCAAGCGGGCTGGTCGTGGGACCTGACATCGTGCAGGAGGTCGCACGCGCGGCGCAGGATGAGCACGCCCACGAGATCATCGTCGCCACCTACCCGCTCGGTGAGTCGCAGTGGCTGCGCCAGGACCTAGTCGACCGCATCCGCAAGGCGACGGGCCTGCCGGTCTCGCACGTCACCGTCTCCAAACGAGAGGCGCGCGCCACCCTCGCCGAGCCCGGTCTCGCCCACGTGATGGTGCTGGCCCAGGACGCGGTCGGCGGCGAGGCGCTGCTGGGCGAGATCCGCAGGCGCGCGGACCGCTCGCCCGCCCGGTTCACGCTGGTGCTGCCGGCCGAGCTGCCCAGCCCGGCATGGGGTGACGAGGCCAACGCCCGCCGCCAGGACGCCGTCGAGCGCGTGCACGGCGCGATCGAAGAGCTTCAGCGCTCGGGCATCGCCGCGCAGGGCGAGGTCGTCGACGGCGACATTCTCGCGGCAGTCCGGGCCGCCGCCGCCGCGTACCGGCCCGACGAGCTTCTGGTCGTGACCTCGGCGCCGCAGGACGTCGACGCGCTGCGCACCGTCGCGCGCGGCGCCACGGTCGACCAGGTGGTCCTGGACACGGAGGCGACCGGCTGATGGCCACCCACGCCGCGCACGACACCGCGCCGACCACGCACAGCGGCTCCGGCATGTCCCGGATGAACGTCGGGACGCTCGGCATGACGATCTTCATCGGCTCCGAGATCATGCTGTTCGCGTCGTTCTTCACGGCGTACTTCATCGCCAGGTCCAACGCGGTGGAGTGGCCGCCCGTCTTCGAGGGCGGAGAGCCCTTTGAGATCCCCAAGCTCATCACCGCCGTCAACACGTCGTTCCTGGTGTTCTCGAGCTTCACGATCTGGTGGGCCGAGAAGCGCCTGGCCGCGGGCGACCGCCAGGGGCTGATCAGGGGCTTGCTCGTCACGATCATGCTCGGCGCGACGTTCCTTGTGATCCAGATCAACGAGTACATCCACCTGGGCTTTACGCCGCAGGATCAGATGTTCGGCACCGCGTTCTACTGCCTGACCGGCCTGCACGGCGCGCACGTGTTCGTCGGGCTGACCGCACTGACGTTCGCGCTCAACCGCGCCAGACGCGGTGAGTTCAGCCACGGCAGCGCCGGCCCGCTGACGGCTGCGTCCATCTACTGGCACTTCGTCGACGTCGTGTGGGTGTTCCTGTACGTCATGGTCTACCTCGTCTGATGGCGAGCGCGCTGTTCAGATCGGCGCCGGTGCGGGCCGTGGTAGCGCTCGTGGCGGCAGGCTCGATGGCCGTGGGCCTGTCGGCCTGTGGCGGCGGTGCCGAGGCGGACCTCGCCAATGGCAAGGCCAAGTTTGCCGCATGCGGCGGCTGCCACACGCTCGCGGACGCCGGCACGTCGGCGACGTTCGGTCCGAACCTGGACGACGCGTTCCGCGGCGCACGGCGCCAGGGATTCGAGGACAGCACGTTCCGGGGCATCGTGCGCTACTGGATCGACAAGCCCGAGCAGAACACCGAGCCGATCATGCCGGCCGACATCGTGACCGGAAAGGACGCCGAGGACGTGGCCGCATATGTGGCCGCGGTCGCCGGCACAGCGGACGCCGAGAGTCCCGCGCGTCCCGCGGAGGAGACCGAGTAGCGCACTGAGCGCGCTCGCGGATGCGGGACGTCATGGTCGGCGCCGTCCCGGCCGATATTCACCATCGTGGACACACGTCTGTGGCGCGTGCTCGTCGCGATCGTCGCGGCGGGGATAGCCGGCTTCGCCCTCGCGGCGGGCCCGCCTCTGCGCGTCCTGATCTTCGTCGCGGGCTGTATCGCCGCGGCCACCGCGTGTTGGTATCTGCCGCGCCGCGATGGTCGTGGCAGCGGCCACCGCTGGCGGCTGTTCGCCGCGGGGTTCACGGTGCTCGCGACCGCCGAGGCCGTCCAGGCGCTGGCGTCGGCTCCGGCCGATCCGTGGGTGGCGCCGCTTCGCGCCGTCGCGACGCTCCTGATCGCGCTGGGCCTCGGCCGCATCATGCGCGACGGCCATGGTCGCGGCCGCCACGGCATGTTCGACGCGGCAATCGCGTCGATCGGCGCGGCCGTCGTCGCGTGCATCTTCATCCTGGAGCCCTTCGTGCGGTCGGACCTGAATGCGGTCGACTTGGCGGTGGTTCTGGCGGGTCCCGCCCTGGACCTGCTCCTGCTCGCGATGCTGTGCCGGATGCTGCTGGTGTCGGCGGGAGGAACGGTGCCGTTTCGCCTCCTGATCGCCGGGGTGGCCGCGCTGCTGGTGGGGGACGTTGGCGCGTCCATCGCGATGGTCGGCGGTCAGCACGCCACGCACGCGTTGATCGGGTCGGCATGGCTGATCGGCGTCGGTCTGATCACGGCGGCGGCGCTCCACCCGTCGACCGACGACTTCGCGGCGCGGCGATCCGAGCGTCAGATGCTGGTCTCGGTCACGCGCCTGGTCATGCTGGGCGTGGCGGCCGTGGCCGGGCCGCTGGCGGTCATCACGCAGTCAGGACGCGGTGCGCAGCTCAACATCCCGCTGCTGGTCGGCGGAGTCGTGCTGCTGCTCGTGCTGATCGTCATGCGCATGGCGGGTCTGGTGCGGGCCCTGGGCGCGATCGCGCAACGACACCTGGAGGCCACCAACCGGGAGCGAATCCTGCGTCGCGCGGCGCATGCCTTGGTCGCCGCCACCGAGCGACACGCCATCGCCGCGATCGCCGCCGACGCGGCCGCGTCTCTGGTACGGGACCGGCGCGGCGTCGAGGTGCGCCTGTTTCTGGGCGGCGCCGATCGGATGGAGGCGGTCGCCACGCGCGGCGTGGGCGCGGGTGCGGCCGCCCTACTCGATACGGCCAAGATCCCGGCCGCGGCGCTCGCGCACCTGCGTGCCGGTGACTCCGAGGTGGTGAGCTTCGGCACGGCGGACCTGGCCGGATCGGTCGCGCGGGCCGTCGGCGTGACCACCGGGTACCCGGTGTGCCTGATCGCGCCGCTCATCGTCGACGGCGAGATCGCCGGGATGCTCACGCTCGCGCTGGACCGGGTGGCGGGCGAGGCCCGGCGCAACGCCGTCGAGACGGTCGCCTCGCAGGCCGCGCTCGCGATCGAGACGGTGGCGCTGACCGAGGACCTGCACGCGCGGCAGGGGGAGGAGCGATTCCGGTCGCTGGTCCAGAACGCATCGGACGTGATCGCGATCGTCGACGCCGGCGGGATCATCCGGTTCGTCACCAGGTCGATCACGCCGATGCTGGGGTTCACGCCGGAACAGCTCGAGGGCGCGAGCATCTCTCGCCTGCTGCATCCGAGCGACGCGCGCGGCGGACCCGGTGTCCTTCGCGACGGCGAGACCGTGGACTGGCGGCTGCGCGACCGGGCCGGCGAGTACCGCCAGGTCGAGGTGATCGTCGCCGACCAGCGGGACGACGACAACGTGGCGGGCATCGTCTTGACCATGCGCGACGTGACCCGGCGGCGTGAGCTCGAGGCGCGCCTGGCCCATCAGGCGTTCCACGACACCCTGACCGGCCTTCCCAACCGCGCGCTGTTCGAGGATCGCCTCGGCCAGGCGCTTGCCCGTCGGGCGCGCGCGGCCAGCGGCACCGTGGTCGTGATCTTCATCGACCTTGACGAGTTCAAGTCGATCAACGACACCCTCGGCCATCAGGCGGGCGACGAGCTGCTGCGGACGGTCGCGATTCGCCTGCTGCAGTGTCTTCGGCCCACCGACACGGCGGCCCGTCTGGGTGGCGATGAGTTCGCGATCGTCCTCGAGATCGTCGACTTCGACGTGGAGGGGATCATCACGATGATTGCGGAGCGCATCCTGGCGGCGCTGCGGGTGCCGTTCGCCCTGGACGGGGACGAGGTGTTCACGCGCGGGAGCCTCGGCATCGCCTCCACGCCCGACGCGGGCGAGACCGTTGAGGCGCTCGTCCGCAACGCGGACATCGCCATGTACGTCGCCAAGAACAGCGGCAAGGGGATGTTCCGCCGATTCGTCGCGGGAATGCACACCCCGGTGCTGCGGCAGATGGAGCTGCGCAGCGAGTTGCAGCGCGCGATCGAGCGCCACGAGTTCGTGCTGCACTACCAGCCGATCGTGGCGCTTACGGACGGACGCGTGCTCGGCGCCGAGGCGCTCGTGCGTTGGAACCATCCCCAGCACGGCCTGATCCCGCCCAGCGATTTTGTCCCGCTCGCGGAGGAATCCGGTCTGATCGGCGACCTGGGCCGCTGGATCCTGGAGGACGCCTGCAGGCAGTTCGCCGCCTGGACGGCTGGAGGTGGCACTTCCGGCCGCTACATCAGCGTCAACCTCTCCGGGCTGCAACTGCATCGCGGCGATTTCGCCGCCGATCTGAGGCGCATCCTTGCCGAGACCGGCATCGATCCGGGCATGCTGCTGCTGGAGCTCACCGAGACCGTCTTGGTCGCCGAGACCGAGCGGACCATCACGCGGCTCCGGGCGCTCGCCGCGACGGGGGTGCGGATCGCGATCGACGACTTCGGCACCGG
>JBKKDD010000240.1:0-12146 GCA_046708705.1 Miltoncostaeaceae bacterium
TCGAATCGGTCAAGAAGACCGGCCGCTGCGTCATCGTGCACGAGGCCGCGCGCCAAGGCGGGTTCGGCGCCGAGATCGCGGCGCGTCTGGCCGACGAGGGCCTGACGTCGCTCGCCGCCCCCGTCACCCGCGCCACGGGCTACGACGTGATCTACCCGTTGGCCCGCCTGGAGGGACGCTACGTTCCCGACCGGCGCCGTATCACCGCAGCCGCCCGCAAGGTCCTGGAGTACGCATGAGAACGTTCGTCCTGCCCGACCTCGGTGAGGGATTGCACGAGGCGGAGATCGTCGCGTGGCACGTCTCGGCGGGGGACGTCGTGGTCGCCGACCAGCCTCTGGTCGCGGTCGAGACCGACAAGGCGGTCGTCGAGATCCCCGCCCCGTGGGGCGGCCGGGTCTCGGAGTTGCACGGCGCCGTCGGCGACATCGTCGAGGTGGGCCATGCGCTCGTCGACTTCGACGAAGGTGTCGGCAACGAGTTCACGGGGATCGTCGGCTCGGCTCCCGAGGGCGCGGGCTCGACACCCGTGGCGACACCGTCCAACGTCAACGTCACGCCGGCCCCGCGCACCACGATCGCGGCGCAGGGCATCGTGCAGGCGTCGCCCGCGGTCCGGGCGCTCGCCAAACGCCTGGGCGTCGCGCTGACGGAGGTCACGCCCACCGGACCGGGGGGCCTCGCAACCGCCGCCGATGTCGAGCGCGCGGCCAAGGACCCGTCGGACGCGGACAGCATCTTCGAGGACCTGCGCGGTCCGCGGCGCGCCATGGCCGAGGCGATGACCCGCTCCGGCGCCGAGGTCGTGTCGGCGACGATCACCGACGAGGTCGACGTGGACGCCTGGCCCGCCGGCAGCGACTCAACGGTGCGGCTGATCCGCGCGATCTGCGTCGGCTGCGCCGCCGAGCCGTCGCTGAACGCCTGGCTCGACACCGGCGCAACCGGCCGCAAGGTGCACTCGCATGTGGACCTGGGCATCGCGGTCGATTCCCCGGACGGGTTGTTCGTGCCGGTGCTTCGCAACGCGGGGGTGCTGGCGCCCGGCGCGGCCCGTGAGCGGCTCGACGAGCTGGTCGCCGCTGTGCGCGACCGCTCCATCGCCGTCGATGACCTGCGTGGCGCGACGATCACGCTCTCCAACTTCGGCTCGCTCGGCGGCCGCCACGCGATGCTGGTGGTCGTTCCGCCCCAGGTCGCGATCCTGGGCGCGGGCCGTGCCGCCCCGCGCGTGGTGGCGCTCGAGGGCCAGCCCATCGTCCACCGGGTGCTGCCGCTCTCGCTCACCGTCGACCACCGCGCCGTCTCCGGCGGCGAGGGCGCTCGATTCCTGGCTGCCGTCGTGGCCGACCTGCAACTGCCTGACTGACCCCGGCACACACGCGCGCCGGTCCGAGTCGCTCGAGGGGCGCGTGATTTGCCGGGTGGGAGTGGTGGCTCGGGGTACCCGTACCCAGAGACCACCATGTTGACGAACGGCTGCCACGCCGAGCGCGGCTCCCCCACCGGCGGCGGCGACAACCTGATCCGCGGACGCGACGGCTGCACACGCCACCGACCCTGAGTGAACCACCGCTGCATCGTGCGCACCGACGGCGCCACCGACACCCCACCCCGATACGGCACGTGGCGCAGTCTCACGGCCTTGCGGTGCTCGAGACGGCACGGGATCGTTTTTCAGCGGGGCTCCTCGCTCCGGGTGGGTCGGCGACCCCGGGGCGCGGTGAGGCGCTACGCTCTGCTTTGGACCCGATCACTGGAGGATGCACGTGTCCGTCTCGCCCCTACACCGACTCTCGTCGCTCGGCCAGAGCGTGTGGCTCGACTCGCTGTCGCGCACGATGCTCGAGGGTGATGAGCTCGAGCAGATGATTCGCGAAGACGCCGTCGTCGGTGTCACGTCGAACCCCACGATCTTCCAGAAGGCACTCGCCCACGGAGACGCCTACGACGACCAGATCCGCGAGGTGCTGCGCCACACGCAGGACCCCAAGGAGATCTTCGTCGCGCTGGCCTCACGCGACGTCATCGACGCCTGCGACCTGTTTCGCCCCGTCTGGGAGGCGACCGGCGGCGGGGACGGGTACGTCTCGATCGAGGTCGACCCCACGTTCGCGTTCGACGCCGAGGCCACACTCGACGAGGCGATGCGCCTGCACGCCGAGATCGCCAAGGACAATCTGCTGGTCAAGATCCCCGCCACCCGGCCCGGGCTCGCCGCGATCGAGGAGATGATCGCCCGCGGGCACAGCATCAACGTCACGCTGATCTTCTCGCTCGAGCGCTACGCGGAGGTCGCCGAAGCCTACGTCGCCGGGCTGGAGCGCCTGGTCGAGGATGGCGGCGACCCCTCCCGCGTCCACTCGGTCGCCAGCTTCTTCGTCTCCCGAGTCGACAGCGAGGCCGACAAGCGCATCGACGCGATCGGCGGGCACCCGGAGCTCAAGGGCAAGCTCGCAGTCGCCAACGCCAAGCTCGCCTACATCCGCTACCAGGAGATCTTCTCCGGCCCGCGCTGGGAGGCGCTCGCGGCACGAGGCGCACGCGCGCAACGCTGCCTGTGGGCCTCGACCTCGACCAAGGACCCCGCCTACAGCGACACCCTCTACGTGTCCGAGCTGATTGGACCCGAGACCGTCAACACCATGCCCGAGGAGACGATCCGGGCGTTCCAGGACCACGGTGACCCGGCGCCCACCCTCATGGAGGGCCTGGACGAGGCGCGCCAGGTGCTGGCCGACCTGGCCGCGGCGGGCGTCGATTACGACGACGTCACCGCGGTGCTGGAGCGCGAGGGCGTCGAGAAGTTCGCCGCGTCCTTCGCCGAGCTGATCCAGGGCATCGTCAACCGTCGCGAAGCGCTGCTGACCGCATAGCCGCCCCCGAACGTATCGCGCTGGCCGCCCCCAACGGGCCACGGCTCGCCGGCGACGTGTGGTGGGCCGGGCCGGACGTGCCCGCCGTGGTCGTCCTGCACGGCTTCGGCAGCGCACGCGCCAACCATTCCGACTACGCGAGGCGACTGGCGGCCGCGGGTCTGAGCGCCCTCACGCTCGACCTGCGCGGCCATGGCGAGAGCGAGGGGGCGATGGATGCCGGGATGGTCGACGACGTCGTCGTGGCCCTGGACTGGCTGGCCGATCGGGGCGCCGGTCCCCTCGGGATCCGCGGCTCGTCACTGGGGGGCTTCCTCGCCCTGCACGCCGCGACTCGCCACCCGGGCGTGCGAGCCGTCGCGGCGCTCTGCCCGGCCCATCAGGACGGCCTCGCCGAGCGCCGCGGCCTGCCCTGGGCGCGCGCCATGCCCCTGCACGAGGCCGTCGCACGCGACGACGGAATCGCCCGCGGCTACTGGCATGCCACCGGCGACGAGCTGGTGGCGTGGACCTGGTCGCAGACACTGTGCGGCCTCAGCCCCCATCCCCGGCATCTGCGCATCGCGATGGGCGGCCATCACACCTCGCTGCAACACGATCCGACGGTCCAGGCCGAGACAATCTCCTTCCTGGCGCGCCATTTGGCGGAAGGACGCGTCAAATGACGGATTCCGGCGGGCTGGCGGAGTTGCACGACTCGATCGTGGCTTGCCGGGCGTGCCCGCGCCTGGTCGCCTGGCGCGAGCAGGTCGGCCGTGAGAAGCGCGCCGCGTTCCGCGACGAGGAGTACTGGGCCCGTCCCGTTCCCGGGTTCGGCGACCCCGACCCGTGGCTCGTGATCGTCGGCCTGGCGCCCGCGGCCCACGGCGCCAACCGCACCGGCAGGGTGTTCACGGGCGATCGCAGCGGCGACTTCCTGATCGCGGCGCTGCATCGCGCGGGGCTCGCGTCCCAGCCGACGTCGGTGGCCGCTGACGATGGGCTGCGCCTGCACGGCTGCCGGATGGCCGCGGCTGTTCGCTGCGCTCCGCCCGCCAACGCCCCAACCCCGGACGAAGAGCGCGCCTGCCGCCCCTACCTGGCCACGGAGCTCGCCACGTGCCCCAACACCCGGATCGTGCTCGCGCTGGGAGGCCTGGCCTGGCAGGCGACGCTGCGCGTCATGGCACCTCCCCGCCCCTGGCCGAAGTTCGGCCACGGCGCCACGGCGTCATTCGGAGCCCGTACGCTGGTGGGCTGCTACCACCCGAGCCAGCAGAACACGTTCACCGGCCGCCTGACCCACGACATGCTGGACACCGTGCTGCGCCACGCACGCGCGCTCGGCGACGAGCCGGCTACAGGTAGCTGAGCGGGTTCTGCGGGGAGCCGTTGACGCGCACCTCGAAGTGCAGGTGCGGACCGGTGGAGTTACCGGTGCTGCCGACGGCCCCGAGTACCGTACCGCGCTCGACGCGCTGGCCGCTGGAGACGGCGACGCTGCTCATGTGGCCGTAGGCGGTCGAGATGCTGCCGTGCGAGACCACGACCAGGTTGCCGTAGCCCCCGCCCCATCCGGCGACGATCACGGTCCCGGCGGCCGCGGCGCCGATCGGGCGCCCCGTGGGGGCCGCGATGTCGATGCCCTCGTGCATCCGCCCCCACCGAAAGCCGAAGACCGAGGTGAGCGTTCCGTTGACCGGCCACGAGAACTGACCGCTGCCCCCGACAGCCACCGTCGACGGCAGGTTGGCCGACCCAGAGCGGATCTGGGCGGCGAGCTTGGCCGACTGGGCGCGCAGGGTCTGGGCTTCCGCCTCGAGCTCGTGGCGGTCCCCGCGGACCCTGGACAAGAGCGCCGACCGCGCCCCGCGCGCCGCCACCAAGTTGCTGCGCTCGGTCGTGATGAACGCGAGCGCCCGCGCGGCCTCGGCCTCGGCCACCCCCGCACGCTGCTCATTGCGATAGACGGCGTTACGCGTGGTTCTGATACGACCGGCCGTCGCGCGCGAGTCGTCTGCGTTCGTTCGGGTCGCCGTGATCAGGCCCTTGTCCTGGTGGGTGACGCGCTGCAGGTTCTCGCGGACCGAGGCGGCGTCGCTCAGGCTGCCCGAGCGCAGGAGCACCTCCAGCATGGTCGGTGAGCCGACCCGGTAGGCCGCCGAGATCCGCTTGGCGAGGACGCCGCGCTGCCGCTTGAGTGTCTTGACCAGCGCCGTCAGACGCGCCGTCTCCGCATCGAGCTCGGCCGAGAGCGTCCGCCGCCGCGTCCGCAGCACGACCAGCTCGTTGTTCAGCACGTTCCAACGTGCCTGCACGGGGGCCAGGCGCTTCTCAACCGTCCTGATCCGGTTGGTGAAGCGCGTCACCTCGGTCGTCAGGACGCCCTCCCGTGCCCGCGCCGCCTGCGCGCGACGCTCGACCTCGCTCAGGCTCGGCGCCCCCTGGGAGGGACCGATGACGACACCCGTGGCAATCGAGGCGGCGATGGCGACGAGCAGCGTGATTCGACGACGAGAGGTCACAAGAGGTAGTACGCAGCGCACATGCGGGCCCCTGCCTTCGGCGGGGATCGATCGTCGCGCTACCGCGTGGGCGGCTCCGGGTCGACGGCGAGGAGATCGGTATAGGGGTTGACGGCGCCGCCCCCGCCGGGGTGGATCTCGAAGTGCAGGTGCATCGCGCCGTAACGGGCGTCGCCGGTGTTGCCGACCGTTCCGATCACCTGCCCGGCGGTCACGGCCGTTCCGGCCTCCAAGCCCGCCGTGATCTCGTTGAGGTGGGCGTAGTAGTACTCGTTACCCCGCGTGTCGAGCAGCCAGATCCAGATGCCGCCCAGGCCGGTCTCGGCGCGGGTCAGGCGCTTGATCGTCCCGTCCGCCACAGCCCGGACGGGCACGCCGCGCACGGCCATGATGTCGTTGCCCTGGTGGCCGCCCTGCGAGCGCGGTGCGCCGTAATCGTTGGAGTACGAGTGCTTGCCTCCGACGGGGAAGACCTTGAGGTACTTGGCCTTGGCCGCGTTGGGCCCGGCCAGCGGGTACGCGCTCGGAGCAATCGGAGCGACGGGCGCTGGCGTGCCGCTGCGAACGGTGCGGATCTTGATGCCGAGTCGCTTGAGGAGCGCCGGCGTGACCACCCCGGTCGCACGCAGCTTGAGCCGCCGTTGCAGCGCCTTCACGGCGTTGCGCGTCTTCACGCCGAACGCGCCGTCGACGGTCACCTTGAAGCCGCGGCGGCGAAGAATCGCCTGCAGCTCACGGACATCGGCGCCGGAGGTGCCCATGCGCAGCGTCCGGGTGCCCAGCACGCGCGCGGCACCCGCTCCACCTGTCGCGTTGAGGACGGCGGTCTCGGGCGCCGCCCCCGCCACGATCGTCTCGGGTGCGCCGGGAGGGGGAATGTCGACGGCCACGGCGGCGGGAGCCACGACCAGGGTCGCCAGAACGAGAACCCACCCCACGATTCCTCGGGGCCGGCCGGAGGCGACGATGTCGCGCGGACGGGCGTTGATGATGAACTGCTCCTTTTTCGCCCCTGGCCGGATTGCCAGTGGGCTGTAAGTCACCCGGCCGTGGTGCGGGCCTTGGCTGGGGGTGCTCCTGGGGATGCGTTGAACGGCGGCCACTCTTGCAAATTGCGCCCTACAACGTCAACCCCTCCCGTCCGAGCAAATCTTGACAATGGTGCTGGCCCAGCCGCACTGCATGACATGTGTCGACACCGGATGGTCGATGCTTGACAGTTGATTCACGGCGTTGTCCTGCGTCTGATCGACCCCGCGTACCGGGACATTCAGCCCTGATGCAGATCACGCCGGCGAAGGAGCTCGGCGGTCCTCGAACGCTCCGCGTCGCGCAGCTCGGCGAAGTCCGAGTCGCTCAGGTTGCCCGCCCGGTGATCGAACTCGATCTCCCGGATCGCGCGCAGCGACTGCTCGATCTGCTCGTGGAGCTCCAGGCGAGCTTCGTCCGCCGGCCAGTGCTCCACGCCCTCGCGGCGCTCACGCACCAGCGGCCACGCGACGGCGCCGACGACGATCAGCGCGACCAGGGCGACCAGCAGCGCAGCGGTCATCGAGCGGGGGCACGCCGCTCGTCGGCGACGGGCGCGACCGCCCGCGCCCTGCGGCCCTGAGGCCACGCGGCCACGATGGAGCCCAACAGCAGCAACAGGCCCCCGAACCAGATCCACGAAACCAGCGGGTTGATGAACACGTGAAGCGTCGCCACCCCGGCGGGGCTGAGACCGGCCAGGTTGACCCAGATGTCGCGCCGGGCCCCGCCGGCGATCGCGATCTCGTCACCGGACTCGCCGCTCGCCAGGTACTGGTGCTTGGCCGGGCGCAGCGTCGCGACCCGGTCCTCCCCCTTGGTGACCAGGATCGTCGCGGACACGGTCATCTTGTTCAGGTCCCGGGTGCGCTCGGAGGACTGGGCGGTGAACGTGTACCCGGCGACGCTCGCCTGCTGACCCTGCGTGAGCTTGAAGCTCCCCTCGCTCAGGAACGTGCGCGAGGCCGCGATCCCCACGATGATCACCACGATGCCGATGTGCACGATGTAGCCGCCGTAGCGACGACGGTTGCGGGCGACGAGCTGGCCGACCGCCCCGAGCCACGTGACGCCGCCGAGCGCGTGACGCACCCGCGCGCCGCGCCAGAACTCCGAGCCGATGCACACCACCGTGAAGATCGCGATCAGAGACACGGCCGCCGCCGGCACGCTGGTACGCGCGTCGGTCAACAGCACGAATGGCGCCGCGACGCAGGTCGCGATCAGCGGCACCAGGAACCGCCTGCCCACCACGGCGAACGACGCCTTGCGCCAGGGGATCAGCGGCCCCACACCGGTCAGGAAGAGCAGCGCGAAGCCGATGGGAGCCGCGACCTGGTCGAAGAACCCGCGCCCCACGGTGATCTTCTCGCCCTGCACCAGCTCGGACAGGACCGGGAAGATCGTGCCCCAGATGACCGCGAAGGCCAGCCCGACAAGCAGCAGGTTGTTGTAGAGGAAGATCGCCTCGCGCGAGAAGTAGCTCTCCAGCGAATGGTGGCTCTTGAGGTGGGACAACCGCGTCACGATCAGGTAGATCCCTCCGGCGAGCACGACCACGATGGCGCCGAGCAGCCAGGGCCCCACGGTCTGGGCGCCGAAGTTGTGGACGCTCGCCACGATGTTGGAGCGGGTCAGGAACGTGCCGAAGAGCGTCAGCGCGAACGTCGTGATCACCAGCGCCAGGTTCCAGACCTTCAGCATCCCGCGCCGCTCCTGGACCATTACCGAGTGCAAGAACGCCGTCGCGGTCAGCCACGGCAGCAGCGCGGCGTTCTCAACCGGGTCCCAGATCCAGTAGCCGCCGAACGTCAGCGACTCGTACGCCCACTTGGCCCCCAGCAGGATGCCGATCCCCAGGAACGACCAGCTCGCGAGCGTCCACCGGCGGATGCTGCCCAGCCACGCGCTGTCGAGCCGCCGGGTGACCAGCGCGGCGATCGCGAACGCAAACGGCACGGCGATCGACACGTAGCCCAGGTACAGCAGTGGCGGGTGGGCGATCATGTACGGGTTGCGAAGCGCCGGGGTCAGCCCCTGCCCGTCGGCGGGAATGGCGGCGACCGTCTCGAACGGGCTCGCGACGAAACACAGCAGCACCATGAAGAACACGCCGATGCCGGCCAGCACGGCGGCGACGATCGGCATCAGCTCGCGATTGCGGCGGCGGTTGGTCAACAGGGCGATGCAGGCGAAGCCGGTGAGGAGCCACGACCAGAACATGAGCGAGCCGGGCTGGCTGGCCCAGAGCGCGGTGACCTTGAAATGGGTCTCCAGCTCGCGGCTGGAGTACCGCTCGACGGCGACCAGGCTGAAGTCGTCGGTGACGAGGGCGACCATCAGCGCCATCACCGCCACCGTGATCAGCCCGAACAGCGCGAACACGGCCCGCTCGGCCGCCTGGAACCAGCGGCGGTTGCGCGGGGTGCGCCCATGGATGCCCGCGACGACCGCGAACACCGCGACGGTCAGCGCGAGCAGCAGGATCGCGCGTCCGAACAGGCTCATCGGATTAGACGGGGGGTTCGCGCTCGGGGGACTTCTTGCCCTCGAACTTGGACGGGCATTTGGTCAGCAGGGTGTCGCGTCGCGCGACGAACGTGCCGCCCTCCATCGTCCCGGTCACCACGATCTCGCGGCCGTCCTGGAACGTGTCCGGGACGATCCCGTGGTACAGCACCTCGACGCGCTTCGACGCATCGTCCTGGTCCTGCACCGTGAAGCGCACGCCGTCGGTCGAGATCGCCTGCTCGGCCGCGTTGGCGGGCGAACCGGTGCTGACCAGGCCGTTGAGACGGTAGGTGCCGCCGTCGAGCTTGACCTTGGCGGGGCCGGCGTAGGTCTCGAGCGAGCCGCCGATCGCCATCCACACGAGCGCCCCGCCGAGCAATCCGGCCAAGGTCAGCGCAATCCCAAAACGTGCCCGCTTCATTGGATCCGATGGTACTCCCCCGCCCGTCCCGGTCGAAGGTGACGTGTGTCGTCGGTTGGCATGGCGGACACGCTCACCCTTCCAGGGCGCGCGCCACCGCCGCCTCGAGCCGGTCAAGCCCCAAGGCGAGATCCTCGTCCGTAGTGACCATGGGCGGGATGAACCGCACGACGTTGCCCTCGGCGCCGCATTCGATCAGCACGAGCCCCTCGTCCTGCGCGGCGGCGACCACGCGACCCGACAGCTCCCCCAGCGGCGCGCGGGTGATCGGATCGGCGAACTCCATGCCGATCATCAGGCCCGGGCCGCGGACCTCGGCGATCTCGGGCACCTCGGCCTCGAGCGCTTTCAGCCGGTGCGTTGCGCGCTCCCCCATCTGGCGGCTGCGGGCGAGCAGACCCTCCTCCTCGACCGTGTCGATGACGGCGCACCCGGCAGCACAGGCGACGGGGTTGCCGCCGAACGTCGTCCCGTGAGCGCCGGTGGGCCAGCGCGCCATCAGCTCGGGCGCGGCGCCGATCGCCGAGACCGGGAAGCCGTTGGCGATGCCCTTGGCCATCGCGATGACGTCGGGCGTGACGCCGTATGTCTGCGAGCCGAACCACTCACCGGTGCGACCGAACCCGGTCTGCACCTCGTCGAACACCAGCAGCGCGCCGTGGCGGTCCGCCCGCTCGCGCAGCCCCTCCAACAGCCTGCGCCCGGCAGGGTGGTAGCCGCCCTCGCCCTGCACCGGCTCGATCAGGTAGCAAGCGGTCTCGTCGGCGGGCAGCTCGTGGCGGTGAAGGTCGTCGACCCCCGCCAGCGCGCGGTTCACGGCCTCCTCCATGTCCACGCCCCAGCGGTAGGGCGTCGGGAACGGCGCCACGTAGACGCTCGCGCCGAGCGGCGCGTAGCCCGCCCGGTACGCGGACTTGGAGGTGGTGTACCCGACGCCCCCTTGGGTACGGCCGTGAAAGCCCCCGCGAAACACGACCACGCCGTGCCGCCCGGTCACGCGCCGGGCGAGCTTGACCGAGGCCTCGATCGCCTCGCTGCCGCCGTTCAGGAAGAAGAACGAGCCGATGTCGCCGGGCGTGACGGCGGCCAGGCGCTCGGCCAGCGCGACGATGGACTCGTAGCGAAAGACGCCGCCGCTGTGGACCATCCGGTCCATCTGCTCCCGCGCCGCCGCCACCACGCGCGGGTGGTTGTGGCCGATATTCGTCGTCGCGGTGCCGGAAGCGAAGTCGAGGTAGCGGCGCCCGTCGGCGGCTTCCACCCAGGGCCCCTCGGCGCGCACGGCCGGGATCGCGGTGTGGACCCCGAGCGTCGGCGCGATCACGCGGCTCCAGCGCTCGGTCAGGGACTCGGTCTGCGATGTGGTCATCACATGATTCTGGCACGCCCGGGCGGCGGCGGGAATCACACCTCGCGTCATCGCCCATCGGATCCGGTTCAAGAGAGATCTGCCCGAGGCCGATAAAGACGTAGAAGGTTTTGTGAATATCTCGACACCACACCCATCGGTGCAACCCGCCAGACGATCCGCGCCGCCCGCCCGCAGCGTGCGCCTCGTGCAGCTGTACGGCCTCGTGCTGGTCGTCGCGGCCGCCGCCGCGTGGACGCTGGTCTTGCGGGAGCAGGATCTGCTGGAGGGGTACCTGCGCGTGCACTGGCTGTGGTTCGTGCCGGCGTTCGCGCTGGCAGAGGTGCTGGTGGTCCACCTGGACGTCAACCGCGAGGCGCAGACGCTGTCGCTCAGCGAGATCCCCCTGGTATTCGGGTTGTTCTTCGCGGCTCCGGCCGAGTTGGTGGCGGCGCAGGCGTTGGGTATCGGGCTGGCGCTTGCCGTCTACCGCCGCCAGTCGATCCTCAAGATCGTGTTCAACATCGGCCAGACCGCGCTGGTCGCCACGGTGGCGGTCCTCGTGTTCCGCGCGCTGCTTCCGGCCGGCGTGACGACCGGCTGGGTCGTGTGGCTCGCCGCGCTCGCCGCGATCGTGACGAGCGACGTCGTGGCGGCCGTCCTCGTCAGCTCGGCAATCGGGCTGCTCGACCGCTGGACGCTCCCGAGCCTCAGGTCGTTCATCTGCCTCGGCGCGATCTCGACGTTCGCAAACGGCTCGCTCGGTCTTCTTGGCGTCGAGCTCGTCTACCACAACCCGTTGAGCGCAGTCCTGCTGGCAGTACCGATCCTGGTCGCCTACGCTGCGTACAACGCGTTCTGGCGCCAGAACCGGCGCAGCCGGCACTTCGAGTTCCTGTACGACTCGATGCATCGCCTGAACATGGCGGAGAGCCCCGAGGAAGCCGTCGCGCAACTCCTCCGCGAGGCCCGCGGGATGTTCCACGCCGAGGTCAGCGCGCTGATCCTGCTGCCCCGAGGTCAGGGCGGACAGGCGCGCCGCAGCGTGCTGCACGCCGACGACCGCCTGGAGCTCGGCGCGATACAACTCGACCAGGCGCTGGTCCCAACGGACTCCCCGCTGCTGTGGCCGGCGCAGTACGGGCGGCCCCGCCGCCGGTTGGAGCTGCTGGGGGACAGCGTTCGCGACGCAATCGCGATCGCGCTGTACGACGACACCGGGCCCATCGGGGCGCTCGTCGTGGCCGACCGCATCGGCGACGTCAACACGTTCACACAGGCGGACCTCACGTTCCTGAACACATTCGGCACGCACGCGGTCGTAGCGCTCGAGAACCGCTCGCTGCAGCTGTCGGTGGGCGAGCTCAACGAGGTCAATTCCGAGCTGGCGCAACGGGCGCTGCACGATCCGCTGACTCAACTGGCCAACAGGACGCTGTTCATGGACCGTCTCGAGC
>JBKKDD010000241.1:0-31472 GCA_046708705.1 Miltoncostaeaceae bacterium
GCTCTGTTCGAGGGCATCCTTGGCCGTCTGCATGCGATCGGCGAGACCATCGCGCCGGGCACGTGCCTCGTCCGCCAGCGCCTGCGCCTGGGTCAGCGCGACCTGTCCCGCGTCGAGCTCGCCACGCAGTCGCTCCTGCCGCTCGGCCCTGGCCGCCGCCTGGGCGCGTTCGGCGCCGAGCCGCTCGGCGATCCGCGTAGCGACGCGCTCGGTCGCGGTCGCCCGCCGCCGCACGCGCTCACGCTCCGCACCGGCCGTGGCGAGACGCTCGCCTACGCCGACGACCTCGGCCTGCGCCGCACCCGCGGTCTTGGTCGCACGCCGATGCAGGGCGGTTCGCGCCCACGGCCCGCGATTTGTGGTGACCGTGCCCTCGGCGGCCCGCAAAACCACTCCGTCACGGGTGACGAACACACCCCCGGCCGACGGGTCCACGCCATCCAGGTCCTCGACGAGCCACGCATTGGCCAGGAGACGCTCGACGTGTGCGCGGGTCGCCGCGGGACACGCGACGATCACGTCGCGCAGCGCTCGGGCGCCCGGCGGCGTCGTTCCGGCCGAACGCGCCGGAGCGGGGATCACCACTGCGCTCGCCCCGTCCTGGATGGCGGTCCGCGCCTGCGCGAGGTCGCTCGCGACACCGGCCTCGGCGAATGCCCCCAACGCCCCCGCCACGGCCCGCTCCAACCCCGCTTCAACCTCGAGCCCCTCGCCCAGCGTTCCTCGCGGCGCGTGCCCGTCCTCGGGCTCCAGGCGCCTGACCTCGGCGGCGGCGTCACGATGGCGTTGCTCAGCGCCGCGCAGCTCGGCGGCGCGGTCCTCGAACGCCGCCTCGGCGCCTGCAAGTAGCGCGCGGTCGCGCTCGACCCGGAGGGTCGCGATCTCGCTGCGCCGCTCCCAACGCGGCAGGGACACCTGGGGCTCCACCAGCTCGGGCTGACCGAGCGCGGACTGGGCCCGAGCGATGGACTCACGCGCGAGGGCCATCCGCCGCTCGCCGTCGGCGACGGCGCCGCCGCACTCCGCCGTCTCGGCGCTGACACGGCGCACGGACTCGGTCGCCTCAAGCTCGATGCCGCGCAGGGCGATCTCGGCCTCCTCCGCCACGCGGGCCGCCGCCTGGGCGCGCTCCACCAGCTCGCCCGAGGCGGCGAGCTCACCGGTCAGCGCGTGCTCCTGCTCCTGCAGCTCGATCAAGCGGCGTGCGGCGTCCGCGCGCGCCTGACCCATGCGCTCCTGCCGGGCCTCGAGCTCGGCCAGCCGTTCTTGGGCGAGCTCGGCGCGTCCCCCGATGCGGTCCGCAGCGCCGCGGAGCGTCGCCGCGAGCACTTCGGCCTGCTCCAGCGCGCCCACCGCCTGGACTCGTGCCCGGGTCTCCTCCGCCCGCTGCGTACGCGCCACCTCGAGCAGCGCCTGCCCCTCGCGGTCGGCATCGATCACGAGCGCGTGCCCCGTCTGCGCCTGTTGCAGGGCGGCGGCCGCGGCGACGGCCCGTGCGGCGCGCTCGGTGTCGCGCAGTTGCGCGATCTCCGCCTCGAGCGCCGCGGCGCGTTCGGCCGCCCGGGCCTGGCGCTCGAGCGAACGCGCGCGCGACGCGAGCTCGGTCGCCAGGTCGCGTGCCCGGTCGAGCTTGTCGGCCACACGGGCGAGCTTCTGCTCGGCGCGACGGCGACGGCGTTTTGCGACCCCGACCCCCGCGGCCTCGTCGAGCATCGCGCGGCGCTCACCGGGTTTGCTCGTGGCGAGCGCCTCGACCTGCCCCTGCCGGATGACCGCCAGCGAGTCCCCGCCCAGGCCGCGGGAGGCCAACGACTCCTGCAGATCGAGCAGCCGGCACGCGGCACCGTTGACGCGGTAGCCCGACTCGCCGGCGCGGGTCAGACGGCGGCCAACCTGGACCTCGGCCGGGCCCCCCTCCTCGCCGTCGAACTGCAGGGCGACCTCGGCCAGCCCCGCCGGCGGGCGAGTGGCGCCGCCCTGGTAGAGGATGTCGGCCATTCCGGGCGCGCGCAGCTGCCCCGAGCGCTGCTCGCCCAGGGCCCACACGATGGCCTCGGCGAGGTTGCTCTTGCCGGAGCCGTTGGGACCGACGATGACGTTGAGGCCGGGACCCAGATCAAGCGTCACGTCGGCAGCGAAGGACTTGAAGCCACGGATCGTGACGCGCCTCAGCACGCCGTCACTCCGGCCTGCGTGCGTCCCGCGATCGCCTCGGCGGCCGCGGCCTGCTCTGATGCCTGCTTGGAGGCGCCCGACCCCCGCCCGGAATCCTCGCCACCCACCAGCACCCGGGTCGTGAACACGCGCGCGTGCGGGGGGCCGTCGCGGTCGACCAGCTCGTAGCGGACGTCCAGCCGCTCACGCGCGGCGAGCTCCTGCAATGCGGTCTTGGCGTCGCGGCGACCGAGCGTCGCGCCGTCGAGCACTCCCTCGAACGAGGCGAGCACCGCAGGCGCCGTCGCGTCATGGCCCAGGTCGCTCCAGCAGCAGCCGATCAGCGCCTCGACGAGGGCGGCCTGCACGCTGACCTGTTCGGCCAAATCACGCGCCGTCGCACGCTGACGGTTGGGCGCCGCGGCCACGAACTGCTCCAAAAGGCCGAGGTCGCGGGCCACGGTCGCACACGCCTCTCCGGTCACGATCTGCTGACGCATCCACGCCAGGTCGCCTTCTGACGCCTCGGGATGGCGTGACAAGAGCTCCGCAGTCACCACGAGCTCCAGCACCACGTCGCCGAGGAACTCGAGCCGCTCATACGACGCGGCGCGCGACGGCGCCCACGAGCGGTGGGCGAGTGTCTCCGCGCGCCGCTCGGAAGACAGACGTTCGGCCAAATGAGCGAGGCCACGGCCCGGATCGGTCGGAGTCGACGACGTGTGGGATCAGCCTCCGGCATTGGCGACGACGTACTGGACGGCGTCGCTGACGGTCAGGATCTTCTCTGCGTCCTCGTCCGGGATCTTCACCCCGAACTTGTCCTCCATGCTCATGATCAGCTCGACGAGGTCGAGTGAGTCGGCGTTCAAGTCCTCCTGAAACGACGCCTCCTCGCGCACCTCGTCCGGGCTGACGCCGAGTTGCTCGACGATGATTCCCTTGACCTGTTCGAAGGCTGTCTCGCGGTCCACTCGTTCCCCTTCGCAGCGATTGCGTTGCCTGATGCGAGGGACGTTACCAACGGATACGGACGTTTCCCGACGCGTGGGGCCCAGGGTCGCCTAGTGCGTCTTGGCGAGTCCCGCCTCGATGCGCTGCACGAGTTGGCCCTGGACGCCGCGGGCGCAGAGCCGGAGGGCGTTGGCGATGGCGTAGCCACTGGCGTTGCCGTGACCGATGACGACCAGCCCGCGCACCCCGACCAGGTAGGCGCCGCCGTACTCGTCGACGTCGAACTTGGCGCGGAGGCGTCGAATGGCCGGGCGCGCGAGGGCTCCGCCGGCCTTGCCGCGCAGCGACTCGTTGAGCGTGCTCTTGATCTCGCTGAACATCACGGCGCCCGCGCCCTCGTACAGTTTGAGCGCGACGTTGCCCGTGAACCCGTCGGTGATGACGACGTCAACAGATCCCTGCGGGATGTCGCGCCCCTCGACGTTCCCCACGAACCCCTCGGTGCCGTCCAGTGCCTTGTACGTCGCCTGGACGAGCTCGCTGCCCTTGCCGGATTCCTCGCCGATCGAGAGCAGGCCGATCCTGGGCGACGGAATCTGCAGCACGTCGCGTGCGAGCAGGCGTCCCATGACGGCGAACTGCTGCAGGTACTCGGTCCGGGTCTCGTGGTTGGCCCCCGCGTCGATCAACACGACCGGTCCGCGCGCGCTGGGGAGCACCGCCGCAATGCCCGGCCGCTTCACGCCGGGCAGCCGGCGGATGTGCAGCGTCGCGGCGGCAAGCGTCGCGCCGGAGTTGCCCGGTGACATCACGCCCTGCGCCGTGCCGTCGGCGACGAGCCTGCACGCGACGACCAGCGAAGACCCGGGTTTGGCGCGGACGGCCTTGGCGCCGTCCTCTCCGGATCCGACGACGTCGGGCGCATGGACGACGTAGAGGCCCTTGGGAGCGCCGCCCTGCTTGGCAAGCTCGGCCGTGAGGATCGCCTGGTCACCGACGAGCAGGATGCGCACGCCTTCGCGCGCAGCCGCGATCGCCCCCCGGACCGGCTCCGCCGGCGCCCGGTCTCCACCCATGCCGTCGAGCGCGATCGTGACCGGGGTGCTCATCGACCCGCCCCGGCAGGCTGACCATTACTCTTCGACGTCGATGACCTGCCGGCCGCGGTAGTACCCGCACACCACGCAGACGTGGTGAGGACGGATGGGGCTCGTGCAGCGCGGGCACTGCCCGAGGCGTTCGGCCTCGATGGTGTGCGTCGCCCGGCGCGTATCGCGCCGCTGGCGTGAGGTCTTTCGCTTGGGAACGGCCACTGTGCCTCGAGTCCTTCGTCGGAAGTGCGGACCGCGGAAGGGTAGCGATTCCTCACGCTCCGCGCCACCGGCGGGAGGTCAGGAGCCGGATTCGAGGCGGTCGGCCAGCTCGCGCAGGGCTGACCAACGGCTGTCCGGGGGCGCCGGGGGACATGCACACGGACCGGTGTTGAGGTCGATGCCGCACGTCGGACAGAGGCCCGCGCAGTCCTCGCGACACAGGATCCGCGCCGGCAGGCGCTCGACCAGGGCGTCGCGCGCCATCGCGGCGACGTCGAGTGACTCGCCCGCCAGGTACTCGCAGTCCAGGTCCTCGTCATAGGCGCCGTCGTTCGGACGCCCGAAGGCGGAGAAGTCCCGGGTCTCCGCCGACAGGACCACGCGGGCGTCGGCGAGACAGCGCCAGCAGGGGCCGACCAAGTCCGTCGCGATGCGCATCCGGAAATGCCAACCAGAGGATGATTGCGAGGCCTCCAGGTGGGCGACGGGCGCCGGGGGGTCGGCGGTGTAGCGCTGCCCCGCCAGGACGACGTCCTCGACCGGCACCGCGAGATCGAACTCCCGGGCCTGGCCCGGCGTGAGCTCGAGCGTACGCAGGTCGAACGCCTGCGGCGAGCCCTCGTCGCACCGACCCACGCCCGCGCGCCCGCGCCGCGCGCCGTTAGCGATCTGGGGGGGCGATCGGCTCGGGGATCGCCTGACCAGAACTGTCGCTGCCACCGCCGCCGCGCTGCAGGCGCTCGCGTCCCCGCTGCACCGCCGCCAAGAACTTGCCGAGGTTGACCTCGAGCGTGGAGAGCACCTCGTCGGCGTAGTCCTCCGCGCCGCGCCGGACCTCGCGCTCACGCACCCTGGCCTCCTCGAGGACCTGCGCCGCCTCCCGCTCGGCCCGCTTGACGATCTCCTCCTGAGAGGCCTCCTGGGCGGCCCGGTCGCGGGCCTCGGCCACCAGGCGATCGGCTTCGCGCTTGGCCTCGGCCAGCATCTCCTGCCGCTCCTTGACGATCCAGCGGGACTGCTTGATTTCCTCCGGGATCGTGGACCGCATCTGGTCGAGCAGCTCGTAGATCTCCTCCCGCTCGATGGCGACCTTGTCCGAGAACGGCACGGTGCGCGCGTTATGGATCAGGTCGTCGAGCTTGTCGATCAGCGCCAGTACGTCCAAGAGTCCTTACTCCTCCTCATGGTGTTTCGCTGCCAATCCCTGCAGTGCCCGGGCCACCTCGGGTGGCACCCAATCCTCGACGGAACCCCCCCAGATGGCGATCTCGCGAACACCACTGGAGCTGAGGAAGCTGAACTTGGCAGATGCGGGAAGGTACACCGTCTCGATTTCCAGGGCCAGTCCCTTGTTGAGCTGCGCCATCTGGAACTCGTAGTCGAAGTCCGAGATCGCTCGCAGTCCTTTGACCAAGGTGAGCGCGCCGACGTCGCGGGCGAACTCGGTGACCAGCATATTGAAGCCCTCGACGCGGACGTTGTCCAGGTGCGCGACGGCGCGTTGGACGAAGTCGATGCGGGTATCGGCATCGAACATGTAGTGCTTGCGGGTCGAGCCGATCACCACGCCGACCACGATCTCGTCGAACAGGCCCGACGCCCGTTGGATGATGTCGATGTGGCCGTGGGTGATGGGGTCGTAGCTTCCCGGGCACACCGCGATGCGGGGACCGCTCATGCTGAACTGCCGATGCGAATGACTGAGATCCCCGTTCCTCCGTAGGTGCGATCCGTACGGGCTCCGACCTCCAGCCCTGCGAGAGCGACGGGCCCGGAGGCCGACGCGTATTCCAGGACCAGCGTAGCGGGGCTCGTGAGAACCGGCGCCAGCGCTGGGCCGAGCCGGCCCGTGATGCGCGACAGGACGCTATAAGGCGGGTCGAGCAGGCACAAGCCGTAGGTCCGCGCGGCGGCGCGTTCGGCACGAAGAGCCGCCTGCCAGTCGGCGCAGACCACGCGCACGCGGGCGGGGTCTTCGATCATGGCCGCGTTCGCGCGTATCGCAGCGACCGCGGCGCGAGAGGAGTCGACGAACGTCGCGCCTGCAGCGCCCCGCGAGAGTGCCTCGATGCCGAGCGCACCGGATCCGGCGAACAGATCGAGGACGTTCAGCCCCGCGATGGGACCGAGGATCGAGAACACGGCCTCGCGGACGCGGTCGCTGGTGGGTCGGGTCGAGCCACCGCGCGGAGCCGTGAGCAGGCGACCGCCGTACTGTCCGGCCACGACCCTCATGCGTCCAGCAACCTGGGAAGGTCGGCGAAGCGGGCGAGCACAGCACGGCGCAGCAGGCTGTGCTCGGGCCGCTCCAGGCGGGGGTCGTCGCGCAGGGTACGCCGGGCGATTTGACGGGCTTGGGCGAGCTCGCGACGGTCGCGGGTCAGCCGCGCGAACCGCAGGTCGGTCGGTCCGGACTGACGCAAGCCGAGCACCGCGCCCTCTCCGCGGAGCTCCAGGTCAAGCTCGGCCAGGCGGAAGCCGTCCTGGGTGCTCGTGATGGCCTCGAGGCGGCGCTGACCCTCATCGGTGACCGGCTCTGCGAACAGGATGCAGGTGCCGGGGTCAGCGCCCCGACCGACCCGGCCGCGCAGTTGGTGGAGCTGCGCCAGGCCGAAGCGGTCGGCGTCCTCGATCACCATGATCGTGGCGTTGGCGACGTCGATGCCGACCTCGACCACTGTGGTCGCGACCAGCAGGTCGGTCCGGCCGTCGGCAAAGGCGCTCATGGCGGCGTGTTTGTCGTCGCCCTTCTGCGCGCCGTGGGCCAGGCCGACGCTGAACGCCGCGAACGGGCCGCGGCGTAGGCGCTCGGCCTCCTCGACCGCCGCGCGGGCCTGCGCCTCCTCGCCACCCTCCACCCGGGGGCAGATGACGTAGCCCTGGTGACCGGCGCGCAGTTGTGCGCGAACCAGCTCGTAGGCCTTCTCGCGGTCGGGCTCGCGACACCAGCGGGTCGCGATCGCCTGACGGCCGGGTGGGCGGCCGCGGATCGTCGAGACCTGCAGGTCGCCGTAGGCGGTCAGCGCGAGCGTGCGCGGGATCGGCGTGGCGGTCATGTAGAGCAGGTGGGCGGCCGCGTCGTCACCGGCATCGGTCGCCCGGTCGGCCAGCGCCTGGCGCTGCTCGACGCCGAAGCGGTGTTGCTCGTCCACGACGACGAGGCCCAGGCGCGCGAAGGCCTCGCGCTCGAACAGCAGCGCCTGCGTCCCGATCGCCACCGTTGCGGTGCCCGAGCGAAGCGCCAGGCGCCGGTGGTCACGATCCCCGGTCGAGACCCGTCCGGTGACCAGCACGGGCGAGATTCCGGCGGGCGCGAGCAGGGCGTCCAGGGTGCGCAGGTGCTGCTCGGCCAGCGTCTCGGTCGGAACCAGCAGCGCCGCCTGACGTCCCGCCTCCACCGCCTGGCAGATCGCAAGCGCCGCCACGACGGTCTTGCCGGAGCCCACCTCGCCCTGCAGCAGGCGGCGCATCGGTCGGTCGCGTTCCAGGTCCCGTGCGATCTCGGCGCTCACGCGCTCCTGCTCGGGGGTGAGCGTGAACGGCAACCCGTCGCGCACTGCGCCCGAGATCGCGCCGTCTCCGCGGAGCGCCGGCGCGGGCCGGCCGAGTTGCTCGTTGCGTCGCACCGCCCCCAGACCGAGCTGCAGCACGACGAGCTCTTCCAGCACCAGGCGCCTGCGGCCCAGGCGACCCTCCTTGGGGCTGCGCGGGAAGTGGATGGCGGCGAGCGCGTCCGCCTGATGGGGGATATCCAGCCGGCGACGGATCCAGGCGGGCAGGTTC
Organism: Miltoncostaeaceae bacterium; assembly: GCA_046708705.1. Taxonomy (GTDB): domain Bacteria; phylum Actinomycetota; class Thermoleophilia; order Miltoncostaeales; family Miltoncostaeaceae; genus CALMEC01. Next base: position 8,205 of record JBKKDD010000241.1, read on the forward strand.
TCGACCGCGGCGCCGACATAGGGGCGGGCCGCGTCCACGAGCTCGCGCAGGCGGCGTGCCGACAGCGCTTCGCTGGCCGGGTAGACGGGCACCAGACCCTGGGTGTGGCGACCCTCGGAGCCCGGCCCGCCAAGGACCTCGTGGGCTTTCACCACGATCTTGGGCGGACGCCCGGGCTCCAGGCGGCCGCGCAGCAGGATCTCCTGCCCGGGCTCCAGCACCCGCAGCAGGTACTGCTGGTTGAACCAGACGGCGACGGCGGCACCGGTGGCGTCGCTGACGGATGCCTCGACGATGCGAAGCGTCCGGCGGCGGGTCGGGCGCACGGCGATCCGCCCGATGCGCACGCGGACGGTGGCCTCTTCGTCGATCGCGAGCTCGCCAAGTGGCCGGGCGTCGTCGTAGGTCAGGTAGCGGACGGGCAGGTGCTCCAGCAGATCGCCCACCCGCGTGATGCCCATCGTGGCCGCGCGCTCGCCCGTGACGCGCCCGATTCCGGCCAGGTCGGTGACGGGGGCGTCCCACCATTTGACGTGCGGGCGCGATGGCGGCGGAGGGGCCATCCACGCCGTTCCACGCGCCGTGGCGAACGGCGAAATCGGGGGCGTGGACGAGGTCGGTTGCACGTTTGGGCGTCGAGTCGGCATAATCCGGGGCCGTTGGCGGGCCCGTTGGGTTCGCATCGTGTCATCGACCCAGGACGGAGCCCCGTGGCGAAGGTCTGCAGCATCTGCGCGAAGAAGCCCATGTTCGGCAACAACCGAAGCCACTCGATGCGGGCAACGCCCCGCCGCTTCAACCCGAACATCCAGAAGGTCCGCGTGCTGAAGGGCGTGACGCCGGTGAGCGTCTACGTCTGCACGCGCTGCCTCAAAGCGGGCAAGGTCACCAAAGCCGCCTGAGCCGAATCCGGGCGGTCACGGGCCGGAGGATCGTCGCGGTTGCCCGCACCGTCCCAGGAGCGCCCGCGAGCGGTACGGCTCGCCGATGTCCGTCATGAAGTAATGGATCTCGGTGAGGGTCAGCATGATCCGCGAGGCTGACCACCCTCTCGATCCCCCGGTGGGTTCCGCCGTCGGGAGTGGCGACCACGAGCCACCGCGCATCGCAAAACCAGCGGCATCGAGCGTATCGACGGAACGATCGCGTCGCCCGACATGCGCGCGCCGCAAAGCTCCGTGATCACCTTGGTGGGATCCTCACCCACCGCGTAGCGCCGCTCAGCCTCACCACGCAGCCGCAGCCACGAAGAGGAGCCCGGCAACAACCTGAACGAGCCGCAGCGGGGCGATCCGGGACGTGATTCGGGTCGGGCTCTGAGTCCGGCGTTCGGGTCAGGCGTCGGCGTGCGCGGCGATCAGGTTGACCATCGCGACGGCGGCGGCGGCGGGTTCTTCGCCCTTGTTGCCGACCGCGCCGCCGGAGCGTGCCTCGGCCTGGGCGAACGTGTCGCAGGTCAGGACCCCGAACGTGCAGGGGACGCCGCTGTCGAGCGAGACGCGGAGCAGGCCAGACGCGGCGGCGTCGCAGACGTAGGTGAAATGCGGGGTCTCGCCGCGGATGACCGCGCCGACGCTCAGGATCGCCGCGTAGCGGCCGGTACGGGCGAGCGTTTGCGCCGCCAGAGGCAGCTCGTAGGCGCCGGGCACCCACATCTCGTCCAGGTGACCGTCGGCCAGGCCGGACTCGGCCAGACGCGCGCGCGCACCCGCGACCAGGTTCTCGGCGATGCCGCGGTGGAACCCGGCCACCAGCACAGCCATCCGCACCGACGGGTCCACGAGGATCGGCGCGGGCGGCGCCGGCTCGCTACGTGCCATCGGCCTCGCCGCCCAACTCGCCGGCGTCGTCGTCATCGTCCAGCCGCAGATCCTGGTGGTGGAGCTTGTGTCCCATCTTGTCGCGCTTGGTCTGCAGGTAGCGCGTGTTCTCGAGCCCCGGGGGGACCTCGATCGGCACCTGCTCCACCACCTTCAGGCCGTAGCCCTCCAGGCCCGCGATCTTCTTCGGGTTGTTCGTCAACTGCCGGATCGTCGTCAGGCCGAGATCGACCAGGATCTGCGCCCCGATGCCGTAGTCGCGAAGGTCCGGGGCGAACCCCAGCTCCAGGTTCGCCTCGACGGTGTCGCGGCCGTTGTCCTGCAGCTCGTACGCGCTCAGCTTGTTGAGCAGGCCGATTCCCCGACCCTCCTGCGCGATATAGAGGACGACGCCGCGGCCCTCGTTGCCGATGATCTGCAGCGCGGTCTGCAGCTGCTCGCCGCAATCGCAACGAAGCGAGCCGAACACGTCGCCGGTCAGGCACTCCGAGTGAACGCGCACAAGGACGTCCTCGCTGCCATCGACCTCACCCATGACCAGCGCCAGGTGCTCCTTGCCGTCGATGATGCTGCGGTAGCCGACGGCGGTGAACTCCCCGAACGGGGTCGGCAGCCGCGCCGGGATGCCCCGCTCGATCAGCTTCTCGGTCCGGCGGCGATGCTCGATCAGCTGCGCGATCGTGACCATCTGCAGCCCGTGCTCGGCGGCGTAGCGCGACAGCTCCGTGACCCGCGCCATCGTGCCGTCCTCGTTCATGATCTCGCAGATCACCCCTGCCGGGATCAGCCCGGCCAGACGCGCCAGGTCGACCGCGGCCTCGGTGTGCCCCGCCCGCTTGAGCACCCCGCCCGTCTGCGCCCGCAGTGGGAACACATGCCCCGGCTTGACCAGGTCGTACGCGCCGCTGGTCCCGTCGATCGCCACCATGATCGTGCGGGAGCGGTCCGCCGCCGAGATCCCCGTCGTCACGCCCTCCCGGGCCTCGATGGAGTCCATGAACGCGGTCGCATGACGCGTCTCGTTGCGCCGCGCCGTCAACGTCAGCCCGAGCTGCTCGCAGCGCTCCTCGCTCAGCGCCAGGCAGATCAGGCCGCGGGCGTTCGTGGCCATGAAGTTGACCGCCTCCGGCGTGGCGAACTGCGCGGCCATCACCAGGTCGCCCTCGTTCTCACGGTCCTCCGAGTCGCAGACCACGACCATGTGCCCGGCGCGAATCTCCTCGATCGCGCGCTCGACGGTGGTGAAGGGTGACGTCGTGCTCATGTGATCTCTCCCGATGACCTGTACGGCGCCACGAGCGCCTCCACGTACTTTGCCACCAAGTCGACCTCCACGTTGACCCGGCGCTCCGCGGACAATTGACCAAGGGTCGTCTGGGCCATGGTATGCGGGATCAGCGCGACCTCGAACGCGTCGTCGCGGCGCGTCGCGACCGTCAGGCTGACCCCGTCCACGGTGATGCTCCCCTTCTGGACGACGTAGCGCATGATCTCGGGCCCGGCGGCGACCGTCAGGCGCGACCCGACACCGGCGTCGACCAGCCCGGTGACCGTGCCCGCCCCGTCCACGTGCCCCTGCACCAGGTGCCCGCCCAGCCGGTCCCCCGCACGAAGCGCCCGCTCCAGGTTGACCCGGTCGCCCACAGCCCTGTCCCCCAACACGGTGCGGTCCATGGTCTCCGCGACCGCGTCGATCTGGAAGCCGTCGCCCTGGGTCGCGACGACCGTCAAGCACACGCCGTCGATCGCCACGGAATCGCCGATCGCCAGCCCCTCGAGCACCCGCGACGCGGCCACCCGAAGGCGCGCGCCGTCACCCCGCAATTCGAGCGCGGCGACCGTGCCCACCTCCTCGACCAGGCCCGTGAACATCAGCGACCCGCCGGCGGGCGCAGCCGTCCCAGGATCAACACGTCCTCACCGACGCGCTCGACCTGAACTCCCTGGAGCCGCGGCACGGACGCGAGCGGGCCGAGCCCCGGACCTCCGAGGGCGCCCGGCGCGTCCACCCCCCCGATGAGCACAGGCGCCACGAACCACGCGACGCGGTCGACCGCTCCGGTCGCCAGGAACGCCTCGGCCAGGATCGGTCCGCCCTCGAGTAAGAGGGACTGCACGCCCCGGTCCGCCAGCGCGATCAAGGCCGCGTCGATCCGCTCCCCCGGCGGGCCGGCCAGCGTGATCACCTCGGCCCCCAGCACCCGCAACCCCTCGACGTCGGCGCCAGCCGCATCGGCGGTCACGAACACCACCACCGGGATCTCTCCCGCCGTGCGCATCAGCGCACCACTGCGGGCGAGCCGCGCCCGATTATCGAACACCACGCGCACCGGCCGGCGGAACTCGCCCGTGACGTCCCGCGCGGTCAGCGCCGGATCGTCCGCAATCGCGGTGCCGATCCCGACCGCCACCGCGTCGGCATCCGCACGCCACCGGTGGACCAGCGTACGCGACTGGGGACCGCTGATCCAGCGGGTCTCGCCCGTCGCGGTCGCGACCTTGCCGTCCAGGCTCGTTGCGAGCTTGAGCGTCACCAGCGGGCGACCCGTCAGCGCATGGGTGATGAACGCCGCGTTCTGCTCGCGGCAGGCGTTCGCATCGACGTCCGGAGCGAGCGCCATCTCGATTCCGGCCGCCGCCAGAGCCGCCGCGCCGCCGGCGCGACTGCGCTCCAACGGGTCGAGGCAGCCGATCACGACGCGAGCGACGCCCGCAGTGATCAGCGCATCGGTACAGGGCGGCGTGCGCCCGTAGTGAGAGCAGGGCTCCAGCGTGCAGACGACGGTGGCCCCGCGTGCCGCCTCCCCCGCCGCAGCCAGGGCCATGACCTCCGCATGGGCCGTGCCCGGCCCCTCGTGCCAGCCCTCGCCGATCACACGGCCGTCGCGCAGGACCACGGCCCCCACCAGCGGGTTCGGGCTGACGCGCCCGCGGCCGTGCCAGGCGAGCTCGCGCGCGCGCGCCAGCTGCCGCAGCTCGTCGGCGGTCGCGGGCACCGCCGTCGCTGCGCTCACGCCCCCGCCGCCAGCACGGCCAGCTCGCCGTAGGCGGCCACCGGGTCGTCCGCGCCGAAGATTGAGGAGGCGGACACGAACAGCGTCGCCCCGGCATCGCGCACGGCGGGAAGCGACGCGGCGGCGATCCCGCCGTCGACCTCGATCGCCACGCCCTCGGGCAGCAGCTCCCACAGGTCGGCGACGCGCTCGGGCGTGCTCGCGATGAACGACTGGCCGGTAAACCCGGGATTGACGCTCATCACGTTGACGTAATCGAGCAGGTGCGCGACCGGCTCGACCGCCGACAGCGACGTGCCGGGGTTCAGCGCGAGCCCGGCCAGGCAGCCGCACTCGCGGATCATGCCGAGCAGGCGGTGCACGTGCGGATCGGCCTCGGCGTGGACGCTGATCGCCCCGGCGTGTGGCGCGAACAGCTCGATCAGCAGCGCCGGGTGCGACACCATCAGATGGACGTCCAGCATCCCTCCTGCCGCCCGCACCGGCCCGGCGAGCGCGGCCGTGAACCCCGGCCCCACGGTCAGGTTCGGCACGAAGTGCGCGTCCATGACGTCGACGTGGAACACACGCGCCCCGGCGACGATCAGGTCGTCTATCTGCGCGCCCAGCCGCAGGAAGTCCGCCGACATGATCGAGGGCAACACCTGGGGCGTCGAAAGTGCGCTCACAGCGGGCAGTTTATCGGTTGGGGACGCGCAGCTCGGCGACGAAGAACCCGTCGGTGCGATCGCGCGACGGCAGCGTCAGCAGCGCTCCGGCCAACGCGGGGTGAGCGTACGCGGCAAACCGAGGCCGCAAGTCGACCACCTCGAGGCCGGTCCCACGCACGATCTGCTCGTTCTCTTGCGGCAGCAACGTGCAGGTGCAGTAGACGATCCGCCCGCCGGGTCGCACCAGCCCGATCGCACGATCCAACAGCGCCGTCTGCAGATCGACGAGCTCGGCGATGTCCTCCTCGCGCCGCCGCCACCGGGCGTCCGGCCGGGCCGAGAGCACTCCCAGGCCGGTGCAGGGCGGGTCGACCAGGGCCGCGTCGAACGTGCCGGGGATCGCGACTGTGCGGCCGTCGCCCTGGATGACGGTGGCCGTGGCGCCCATCCGCTCGACGAGCGCGCGAAGCAGCGAGGCACGCGCCGGACGCGGCTCGACGCAGACGAGCTCGGCGCCATTCTCCGACAGCGCGGCCACTTGGGTCGCCTTAGCGCCCGGTGCCGCGCAAAGATCCAGGATCCGCTCGTCCGGGCGCGGATCCAACACGAGTGCCGGCAGCATGGACGCCCTGCTCTGGCCCATCGCCAGGCCGCGCTCCCAGATGGGCGAGTCCTCGAGGGCGAACGACGTCGGCAGGACGTACGCGCCGGGGATCTCGACGTCCGCCACTGCGTCGTCGGGCAGCAGCGCCTCGAGCTCGGGGCGGGAGCCACGCAGCGGATTCCACCGCAGCGCCGACTCGGCCGCGGCACTGGCGCACGCGAGCACCCGGACCGCCTCGGCCTGACCCAGCGCGTCAAACAGCCGGGCCGCGATCCAATCCGGCACGCTGTGGGCGATCGCGGCCGACTCGGGCGTGTCGTCGCGAAGCTCGCCCAGGCGGTCGGAGACCGACGCGGCAACCTTGCGCAGCACTGCGTTGACGAGGCCCGTGCGAGCGGCCACCCGCCGCGGGGTGCCGGGCAGCGCACCCGCCAGGCGCACGGCCTGATCCACGGCGGCCGAATCCGGCACGCCGTCGCTATAGGCCAGCTCGAACGCGCCGAGCCGCAACACGTCGCGCACCGCGGGCTCCACTCCGCCGGGGCGGTCGAGCGTCCCATCGATCAGCCAGTCGAGCGTCCGCCGTCGCTGCACCACCCCGAACGCCAGGCGGTGGGCCTGTCCGCGCGGCCCGGGCTCCAAGCCCCCACGCGTCGCCTCGCCGGAGAACGCCCGGTCCGCGTATGCGCCCTCGGCCACGCGGCGCAGCACCCGAAACGCCACCCGGCGCTCAGCGGTGGCCTCTGCGCGCATCAGTCCCCGGTGATCTGGCCGAGCTCCAACCCGCCACGCCACCCGCGCACGAAGTCCGCGGCGCGCATCCGGCTGCGGTTGGGGGGCTGCAGCTCCAGCACCTCGACCGCCCCGCCGCCGCAGGGGATCAAGAGCCGTCCCGCCTCAATGCTCGCACGACCGGGCTCCAGGCCGCTCCCCGCGACCGGCCGCGCCGCCCAGAGCTTGAAGCGCTGCCCGTCGATCAGGCAGGCGGCCCCGATGTGCGGCGACAGCGCCCTGATGCGGTTGGCGACCGCCTCCGGTGGCTCGGCGAAGTCGAGCGCGATGTCGCGGGCAGTGATCTTGGGTGCCAGCGACATGCCCTGCTCGGGTTGCGCGCGCATCGTCAGGGTCCCCGCCGCCAGCTCGCCGAGGGTGGTGTCGAGCAACTCCGCCCCGCGCACGGCGAGCCGATCCAGCAGCGAGCCGGTGTCCTCGTCGGGGCCGATCGCGACGGTGCCGATCGCGATGATCGGGCCGGTGTCGAGCCCGGCGTCCATCTGCATGATCGTCACGCCCGTCTCGGCCAGGCCGTCCATGACCGCGCGCTCGACCGGAGCCGCGCCGCGATACGCCGGCAGGATCGAGAAGTGCACGTTGATGCACGGAAGCGTCGCCAGCAGACGGTCGCGCAGAATCTGCCCGAAGCCGACCACGCAGAGCGCCACCGCGCCGAGGGCGTCGAGCGCGGCCATCGTCTCGTCGTCGTTGATCGACTGCGGTCGCCGCAACGCGAGGCCGAGCTCGCCCGCGGCCTGGCTGACCGCGGTGGGCACGCTCTTGCCGCCCCGCCCCTTGGGACGGTCGGGTTGGGAAATGACCAGCGGCACGTCGTGGCCCGCCGCCACCAGGGCGCGTAACACGGTCGCGGCGGCCGGCGGGCTGCCGGCGAAGGCCACGCGGGCCATCAGGCCTCGCCGGTGCGCAGTTGCCTGAGCGCCTCCTTGCGCTCCACCGCCTCTGTCCGGTCCAGGATCAGGATGCCATCCAGGTGATCGATCTCATGCTGGATGACGCGTGCACCGAACCCATCGATCTGCAGCTCGACCACCTCGCCCGCGACGTCCTGCGCCTGGACGCGGATCCCCACGGGGCGCGTGACCGGGACCACGATCTCGCCGATGGACAGACAGCCCTCGTCGGCCACCTCCTGCTCGTCCGAGTGCCAGACGATGCGGGGGTTGACCAGCGCGAGCGGCGGCTCGTCCTCGAACGGGTCGATCACGATCAACCGACGCAGGCGCCCGAGCTGCGGCGCGGCCAGCCCCACCCCGCGCGCGCTGTGCATCAGCTCCATCATCGTCGCGACCTCGTCGCGCAGGGCATCATCGAACACCTCGACCGGCAGGGACGGGGTGCGCAGCACCGGATCGCCGATCTGACGGACATACCCGAGGGCGCGTTGGCGGCGCTCCTCGAGCACCGGGTCGTCGAATGCGCGGTCTGCCACGACCCCGCCTACCGCGCGACCGGCAGGAGGTGGCGTGCGACGGCGAGCGCGCCGGAGCGGTGGCCGGTCCAATCGTCGGGCGCTCCGATGGCGAGCGGCGCCGGAGATCCCTCGTCGGCAAGGCGCAGCGACAGCGCGCCGCCCTCGAGCACGAGCTCGGCCGTTGCGTCGCCACTTCGCGGGAACGTGATGCGGGCGTCGGCGGCGCCCGCCGGGCCGCTGATGATCCGCGGCGCCGGGGAGATGTCGGTCAGGTCGAAGAAGATCGCCGCCAGCGTGGGGCGCAACGGCTGGTCCACGTGCGGGGTGAGCTCTTCCAGCCGGTAGAGGTCGGCGACCCGGGGGGTGAAGAAGTACTCGGCCTCGCGAAGAAGCGCCAGGTCGACGCCGGTTGATCCCCCCCGCTCCGGCCGCTCCTGTACCCAGTCGCGCACCCGCAGCCAACTCTTGTGACGGACGTCGATGCCGTCCGCCTCCCGCACCGAGGCGGGGGGCTTTCGATCCGGCGTGATCACCACCCCGATGATCCGCTCGGCCTGGTCGGCGAGCGCAGCGTGGGCCGCGGAGATCGCCTCCTGCATGTCGGCGTCGAAGCCCAGGGTCGCCTGGATGGCCACCACCCAGCGGCGCTCGCGGTCGCGCACCAGGATGTCGACGCCACCTCCGCCGATCGGGTGGGTCTCGCGCGTCTGCGCCTCGGCGGCGCCCGGCAGGTCCTCCCGGGCCAGCTCGGCGATCAGCGCGGGCCGCGTCTGCGGTCCGGAGAGTCCGATCAGGCACGCGAGCACGTGGATCCACCGCTCGTGCTGGTTGGACGGGGCGTCGAACAGACGGGGAACCGGCATGGGTGACAACACTCCTGCGGGAATGGACGGGGCCAGGACCGCGGAATCGTATCGAGGTCGCAGTCGAAACGTGCGCGCACGAGGCTGGTTACGGGATTGGACGGGTCAGGTGTCCTGGGGATCGACGTCGATGACGACGCGCACCCCCGTCGCGCGCAGCGCAGCCTCGTGGGTCTCGGCGCACCGCAACACCAGCGCGGTGGCGTCCGTGGCACGCTCGGCCCGGATCAAGATCGCGCGCCGCGACCGGCCGCGCAGCCGGTGCAGCGGGGCCGGGCCCAGCACGCTGACCGTGGGCTGCGACCCGCGCAGGTCGTCGGCCAGAACGGCCGCGCCCTCGTTGACCGCGCGCGCATCGTCGCCGTCGATCACGAGCCGCACCAGATGCCCGAACGGCGGAAACTCCCGGTCCTGGCGACGGTGGATCTCACCGGCCAGGAACTCAGGCACCGCATGACGGGCGCCGAGCGTCACCGCGCGCCCGTCCGGCTCCCACGCCTGGACGAACACCGTCGACGGCTCGCCGCGACGCCCCGCCCGGCCCGCCAGCTGGACGATCAGGGCAAACGCCCGCTCCTCGGCGCGGAAGTCCGGCCGTTGCAGCGCCCCGTCGGCGTCGATGACGCCGGCAACGGTCACCGACGGCAGATCGTGCCCCTTGGCAACCATCTGCGTGCCCAGCAGGACGGCCGCACCCGGCGTGCCGAACCGCTCGAGCAGTCGTGTGAGCTCACCCCGCCGCGCGATCGCGTCGCCGTCCAGCCGGATCAGCGGCACATCCGGCACGATCGACCGCAGGGCCTCCTGCACCCCCTGGGTGCCCGTCCCCTGGCGCACGACCTCGGCGGCCCGGCACGACGGGCACAGGACGGGCACGGGCGCGTCGTGGCCGCAGTGATGGCACACCAAGTGTTCGGGCCGGTCGTGCACCACCAGCGGCACGTCGCACGAGGGGCAACGCGCGATCCAGCCGCAGGCGCGGCACAGGCCCATCCGGGCGAGGCCCCTGCGGTTGAGCAGCAGGATCGCCTTCTCGCCGCGCGACGCCGCCTCCTGAAGCGCCCGGGCAAGTGGCCGGGAGATCGGTCCGGCCGGCTGTGTGCGCATGTCTACGACGACCACGTGGGGGAGCGGCGCCCCGTCGGCGCGACTCGGCAGGGTCACGTGGCGCAGCGCCCACCAGGACTCTGGGCGCGGTGTCGCGCTGCCGTAGACCACGAGGGCGCCCTCCAGGCGGCCGCGCCGGTACGCGACGCTGCGCGCGTCGTAGCGCGGCGATGCGTCCTGCTTGTAGGAGGACTCGTGCTCCTCGTCGACGGCGATCAGCCCGACGTTGGCAAGCGGCGCGAACACGGCGCTGCGGGCACCGACCACGACATCGGCGGCGCCCGACCTGATGCGCCGATACTCGGCGGCGCGCTCGGCATCGCTCATCCCGGAATGCCACAGGGCGACCCCCGCGCCCAGCCGCGCCCGCAGCCGGTCGACCAGCTGCGGCGTCAGCGCGATCTCGGGCGCGAGCACGATCGCGCCGGCGCCCCGTGCCCGCGCCGCCTCGATCGCGTGGATGTACACCTCGGTCTTGCCCGCCCCGGTCACCCCGTGCAGGAGGAGCGCGTCCTGATCGCCATGGAGCGCGGCCGTGATCTCGACGATCGCCGCCTGCTGCTCGGGGTTGGGAGTCGGCCCCGACGTGACGACGCCATCGGCCGGCACGACCGTCGGCGCGAGCTCATGGCGGTCCAGCATGAGCAAGCCGGCCTCGGCCATCCGCCGGATTGTCGGCAACGTGGTGGCGGCACGCGCGCACAGCTCGGTCGCGGTCAGCGTGCCTCCGGCCTGCACCAGCACGGTCGCGATGGCGCGCTGGCGCGGCGTCCCGCCCATGATGGGGACACTGACGGTCAGCCGGGTCGCGGGGGCCGGCAGTCCGTGCAGACGCCACCCGCCGTCGCGTCGCCGTCGCAGCGTGCCCTCGGCCCCGGGCGGGAGCACCAGCCGGAGGCACGCGGCCAAAGGGGCCGCGTAGTAGCGCGAGACCCATGCCGCCAGCTCGATCAGCCCCTCGGGGACCGGCTCGGTGTCGACGACGCCGGCCAGCGGCGCGAGATCGCCCTCCCATGACGGGGCTGCAGTGCCGACGACAACGCCCAGCACGGTGCGCCGACCGAGCGGGCAGGCCACCAGGGCGCCACAGCGGACGCGCTCGGCGAACGGCTCCGGAACCGCGTAGTCCAGGGGTCGATCGAGCGCCCGCGTCGTCAGGAGCAGGATGACCTGGGCGGCGCTCATCGGCGGCCGCCCCGTGTGGCGCGTGCGGCTACGCCTCGGAGCGGCGGCGCATGATGAGCGCCGCACCGAGGATGAAACCGAAGAGCACTGCGAAGACGATGGATCGTTTCATTCCTCAACCCTCCCGGGCGGTTCCGGCGAACGCGTCGCCGATGTCGGTGTTCTCCCACGTGAAGTCGGCGTCGGGACGCCCGAAGTGACCATACGCCGCCGTCTTCTGGTAAATCGGCCGCCGCAGGTCCAATTTCTCGATGATTGCGGCGGGCCGGAGGTCGAAGTTCTCCCGCACCCACCGCTCGATCTCCTCGGGTGGACGCGCCTCGGTGCCGAAGCACTCCACCATGATCGACACCGGGCGGGCGACGCCGATGGCGTACGCGACCTGCACCTCGCAGCGGGCGGCGAGCCCGGCGGCCACGACGTTCTTGGCAACCCAGCGCGCGGCGTAGCACGCTGAGCGGTCGACCTTGGAAGGGTCCTTGCCGCTAAACGCGCCGCCGCCGTGGCGGGCCATACCGCCGTACGTGTCGACGATGATCTTACGCCCGGTCAGGCCGCAGTCGCCCATGGGCCCGCCGACCACGAAAAGCCCGGTCGGGTTGATGTAGACCGTGATCTCGTCCCGCCACATGTCGAACTCGGCGAGGACCGGCTGGATCACGTTGCCGGTGATCTCGCTGCGAAGCTGGTCGTTTCCCACGTCCGGGTGATGCTGCGAGGAGATCACCACCGCGTTCACGTCCGTAGGGCGCCCGTCCTCGTAGCGAACCGTGACCTGCGATTTGCCGTCGGGGCGGAGATAGGGCATGCCGTCACGCCGCACCTCCGCCAGCCGCTGGCACAGGCGGTGGGCGAGCGTGATCGGCAGGGGCATCAGCTCCGGCGTCTCGTCGCTCGCGTAGCCGAACATCAGGCCCTGGTCGCCGGCCCCCTGCAGGTCGTACAGGTCCTCGTTGCCGGTGCTGCGGGCTTCGAGGGCGGTGTTGACGCCCTGGGCGATGTCGGGGCTCTGCTCGTCCAACGCGACCGAGATGCCGCAGGTGTCGGCGTCGAAGCCGTACTTGGCCCGCGTGTAGCCGATCGCCCTGATCGTGTCGCGCGCGATCTTGGGGATGTCCACGTAGCTGGTGGTCGAGATCTCACCCGCGACCATCACCTGGCCGGTCGTCACGAGCGTCTCGCACGCGACCCGCCCCATGGGGTCCTCAGCCATCACCGCATCCAGGACGCCGTCGGAGATCTGGTCGGCGATCTTGTCCGGATGACCCTCGGTGACCGACTCCGACGTGAAGAGGAATTCCCGCATACGAATGGTGCCGCCTTTCAGGAGCGAAACGGCGGCCAGCATACCAAGGGGCCTCACAGGACCCGCCCGACTCCGGGCCCCGCCCCGAGCGACGAGGCGGGACCCGTGGAGGTCGGCTACTTGATGGTCAGGAACGCCTCGAACGTGGGGGTCTCGCCGTTCGTGCTCCACGCGGCGATGCTCGTGAGCGTGCGCAGGTTGGCGATCACGTCGGCGGGGGCGTCCTTGAGCTTCCCGGCCGCATCCAGCGCGGTCAGCGCCTCCTGGCCGTTGATCCACAGCACGCCGTCGACCTTGGCGGGCATCTGGCGCGTGGCGGCCTGGTAATCGGGGTCGTCGGCGAGCGACGCGACGGGCGCCTGCACCTGGCGCACGGCCTCGGCCGTGGTGCCGATCAGCGCGAGGTTGCCGTCCACGCCGTAGACGACGCCCGCCTCGGGCGTGATGGCCGACTGCCAGCCGCTGACGCCGTTGGCGAGCTCGACCGTGGTGAACGGCGGGATCTGGGTGCCGGTCGTCTCGAGCAGCGCCGGGCCCCGGGTGCGCAGGGCGTCCAGCGTGGCGGTGGCCTTGGCAGGGTCGGCGACCTCGAGCGCCGCGACCGCCGCGGGGTACTTCTCGCCCTTGGTCACTATCACGGCGTGCTCGCCGCTCGTGAGCGCCTTGATGTCGTCCAGGCCGATACCGAGCAGCGGCAGCGCCAGCTTGGCCTGCGCCAGGCCGCTTTTGACGTTGGGATCCTGGGAGCCGAGTTGGGCGATGACCTGCTCGCCCAGCGAGTAGGCGTTGCGCACGCCGACGTAGGCGATCGCGTCGGCTGGCGCCTTGGCGACCAGCTTCGGCGTGAACGGATCGGACGCCCCCGCCAGCGAGCCCAGGTCGATGCCGACCGCCTTCAGGCGCGCGCCGTCGGTCTCGGCCGATACCGACACGCCGAGGGCCGCGTCGGGGCCGAGTCCCGCGCTTTGCAGCTGCTTGGCGGCGACGCCACCGGCGGCGCTGCCTGCGGCCTTCGCCGCCGCGGCGACGTCAACGAATGCACGAGCCAGCACACCGTCGGGAAGCTGCGCGAACGCCCTTTCGAGCGTGTCCGAGCCGGCCATGGTCTGGGAGTCACCGCCGCGGTGCGCGTCGATGGCGCCGGTCACGCGCTCCTTGGCATCGCTGACCAGGAGCGTCCCGTCGAGTACCGCGAACGTCGTCTCGGAGTCCGCGTACAGGTCGACGCCGTCGTGCTGGCCGACCTTCTTGGCCGGGTCGGCGCCGCCCTGCAGGAGGGCGAGGACCTCGGCGTCCTTGCCGTCGACCAGGTCGACCGCGACGACGAACGCGGGGTCGCCGCCGCCCGTCGTCATACCCGTCAGGTCGGTGACGCCGACCGCTGCGGTGTCGCCCAGCAACGGGCGGATCTGCCCCTCGAAATCGATCTTCTCGGAGGCGAGCTCCTCGGTGATCTTGGCCACGAGCTTCTCGTAGTCGGGGAAGCGCTTGGCCAGCGCCACGGTCTGGGTCCATTGCGGCCCGCCGACGTCGGTGGAGACCTCCATGTACACGGGTGAGTCCGCCGGGATGAACCCGGCGACGTCGCCGGCTCCCGCGCCGGTCGACGCGGACGACGCACCGCATCCGGCTGCGCCGAGCGCGGCGACCGCGGCGACGGCCACGACGGCCAGTTGGCGGCGCGTTCGCGGCGCGCGTCGTGCGATGAGACCCATCGTGACCCCCCGAGGACAATCGTGTGAACGTAACCTTCAATCGACGGTAGCACCGGTCCCGGCGCCCGCCGTCAGCCGCTCGGTAAAGACTTGGTCAAGTTCGCAGGCGCTCGCGGACCTCGATGATCACGGGGAGTCCCTCCAGGTCGAACGCCCGGCGCAGGCGGTTCTCGACCCAGAAGATGTAGTCGCGGGTCAGGAGCGCCTTGTCGTTGACGTCCAGCCGGAACGTCGGCGGGTTGATGCCGGTCTGGGCGATGTAGCGCATCGACAGGCGGCGGTTGCCCTTGCGCGGACCGGGACGCTCCTCGGCGAGGGCGCGAAGCTCGGTGTTGAGCTTCTTGGTCGAGATACGCTGGGAGAGTCGCTCGTACAGGCGGAGCGCCGCGGGCAGGATCCGGTCGATGCCCTCGCCGGTCGTGGCCGAGCTGACCTCGATCGTGGGGCGCTGGCGGACCTTGGCGCGCACGAGCCCGGTCAGGTGGTCCAGGGGCGGCTGCGCCAGGTCCCACTTGTTCATGACGATCAGCGTCGCGCAGTTGGCCTTGGCGGCGATGTCGGCCGCCGCCAGGTCGGCATCGGTGATGCCCTCCAGGGCGTCGCACACCACGATGGCCACGTCGCTACGGTCGGCGGACTGCACCGCGCGCAGGTGGCTGTAGTGCTCCACGACCTCGACGGACTTGCCACGCTTGCGCAGCCCGGCGGTGTCGGTCAGCACGATGCGGCGTCCGTTGACATCGACGACGGTGTCCACCGGGTCGCGCGTGGTGCCCGGCACGTCGTGGACGATCACCCGCTTCTCGCCGAGCAGGGCGTTGAGAATGCTGCTCTTGCCGACGTTGGGACGCCCGAGGATCGCGAACGCCGGCGGCGCAACGGCGTCCAGGTTGATGTCCGGCGCCTGCGGCAGCTGCGCGACAATGGCGTCCAGCAGGTCCCCGGCGCCACGCCCGTGCTGGGCGGAGATCGGGAACACGTCACCGACTCCGAGCGCCCACAGCGCGGCGGCGTCGTTCTCGTGGTTTTCGTGATCGCACTTGTTTGCGATGACGAACACGGGCTTCTGCGAGCGGCGCAACCGTTCGGCGACCTCCAGGTCACCGGCGGCGGCGCCGGCCTGCGCGTCGAGGACGAACAGGATCAGATCGGCCTCGTCGATGGCGGTGGCCGTCTGGATGACGACCTGCCGGCCGATCGGCGTGGGATCCGAATCGTCGATGCCGCCGGTGTCGACCAGCTGGAACGCGCGCCCGCTCCAGTCGGCCGTGGTCTCGCGCCGGTCCCGGGTGACCCCGGGGCGCTCGTCGACGACCGCCTCGCGCCGCCCGGTCAGGCGGTTGAACAGCGTCGACTTGCCGACGTTCGGGTAGCCGACGATCGCGACCACGGGCAGACCGTCGCCGATCGTGGCGATGGTGGCCGTGCGCCGCTCGCGCGCCTCGGCACGCCGCTCGGCCGCGGTGGGTCGTCCTCTGTTGGTCGTCACGCGGACAAGTGAAGCAGGTTTCGCCCGCCGGCGGTTGTCACAGGCACGCTTTGCCAAACGTTGCCCAGGCGGCCGATCAGTACCGCTCCAGTGAGGGCTCGCCTGTCGGGAGGATCTGCTCCGGGCCGCCAGCGAGCGGGATCAGTGCGGCGATCTCCGCCACGATGCGCTCGGTGGCCAGGCGCGCGCGCTCGCTGCGAGCCCCCGGCGGCACGTCCTCGAGGGTGAACGGCGCGCCGAACACGACCTGGACCGGGCCGAAGCGCCGTTGGCTCCCCCAGATCGCAGCCGGCACCACACGCACGCCGAGCTCCAGCGCCATCAGCCCCACGCCGGGATAGAACGGACGCAGGTTGCCGGACAGGCTGCGCGTGCCCTCTGGGAACATCACCATCGCGTCGCCGCGGGTCAGGATCTCGCGCGCCGTTCGGATCGCGTCGCGGTCGGCGCCGCCCCGCGCGACCGGGAACGCCCCGACCTTTCTGAGCACCCATCCCACCGGCCCGATCCGAAAAAGCTCCGACTTGGCCATGAAATAGGTGCGCCGCGGCCTGGCGGCCGAGCCGACGAACGGAGGGTCCATGTTCGACAGGTGGTTGCACGCGATGAGCACGGGTCCCGTGGCCGGGATGTGCTCGGCGCCGGAGCGCCGCATCCGAAACGCCTCGAACACCGGACGCAGGAACGCGCGCCCCAGGTCCCACATCAGCGGGCTCATCATGTCGCGACCCCACCGGCCAGCGCGTGGATCCGCTCCACCACCGTGTCGATGCCGAGCGCCGAGGTGTCGATCACGACCGCGCCCGGCACGATCGTCAGCGGGCTCTCCTGCCGGCCCGAGTCGAGCTCGTCACGGCGGACGATGTCCTGCAGCACGTCGCCGAGCGCAACGTCGTCCCCGCCCGCAACCAACTCCGCGTGGCGCCTGCGTGCGCGCTCGCCCGGATCGGCGGTCAGGAACACCTTGACGTCGGCGGACGGGCACACGACGCTGCCGATGTCGCGCCCGTCGGCGACCCAGTCGCCCGTTCCCAGGACCTGCTGCTGCAACGCGACGATCTCGACCCGGACCGCCCGATGCGACGCGACCTGGGACACGCCCGCGGTCACGCCGGCGGCGCGCACCGCCACGGACACGTCCTCGCCGTCCAGCAGCACCTGGTCGCCCGTGGGTGTCGCGCGCAGCGTGATCTCGTGACGGCGGGCGAGCTCGGCCAGGCCCTCGCCGTCGGCCAGGTCGATCCCGACGCGGTGGGCGAGCAGGGTCAGCGCGCGGTACATGGAGCCGGTGTTGAGGTACCCGATGCCCAGACGCGCGGCCAACGCACGGGCGACGGTGCTCTTTCCAGCCCCGGCCGGGCCGTCGATCGCCACGATCACGCGACGGCCCCGAGCGCGGCGAGGTCGCGCCCGAACCCGGGGTACGACACGGCGACGGCCTCGAATCCCCTGACGCTGACCCCCTCCCTGCTGGCAAGGCCCGCGACCGCGCCCAGCATCGCCAGGCGGTGGTCGCCGTGCGAGTCGACCTCGCCGCCGACGATGCCACCGGCGCCGTGGACGGAGAACCCGTCCTCGTGCTCGTCGGCGCGCACCCCGAGCGCGCGCAGCGCCTGACAGACCGTCGCGATGCGGTCGCTCTCCTTGAGGCGAAGCTCCCGGGCGCCACGCACGACGGTGATGCCGGTGGCGAACGCGCCGAGCAGGCCGACCAGGGGCAGCTCGTCGATCAGGGACGGGACCTCTTCGGGCGCCACCTCGGTGGCGCGCAGCCCGTCGGCGCGGGCCACGACCAGGTCACCGGTCGGCTCCCCCGCCATCTGCGGTTGCTCAAGCACCTGCACCTGGGCGCCCATCCGCGCCATCACCGCGAGCAGACCCGTACGCGTGGGGTTCAGGTTGACGCCGTTGAGCCGCACCTGCGGGTTGGCGCACAGCACGCCCGCCACGGCGTGGAACGCCGCCGACGAGAAGTCCCCGGGCACGGCCAGGTCCGGCAGGGCGATCCCGTCAACCGGTCCCCGCACGCCGACCGCCAGGCCGTCGCGGAGGATCGTGACCCCGGCGGCCTCCAGCATGCGCTCAGTGTGGTCACGTGAGCGCTCGGGCTCCTTGACCCACGTCTCGCCCTCGGCGTAGAGCCCGGCCAGCAGCAGGCAGCTTTTGACCTGGGCGCTCGCGACGGTCAGCTCATGAACCATTCCCGTCAGCGGCGCGTGACCGGAGATCACGACGGGGGGAGTGCCGCCCGGCGCGGTGTGAATACGCGCGCCCATCGCAGCAAGGGGTCGGGCCACTCGGTTCATGGGCCGTCCGCGCAGCGACGCGTCGCCGTCCACCGAGACCCCGCCCCAGTCCTGCCCGACCAGGATGCCCGAGACGAGGCGCGCCAGGGTCCCCGAGTTCATGCAGTCGATCACGTCCGGGGGCCGCAGCCCGCGCAGGCCGACCCCGTCCAGCTCGACGCGCTCGCCCAAGTGGCCGCGCACCGCGACCCGGGAGGCCTCCATCGCCGCCAGCGTCGCGCCGGTGTCCTCGGAGTCCAGGGGCCGCTCGACCACGACCGTGCGGTCCGAGATCGCGCCGAACAGGATCGCCCGGTGGGTGAGCGACTTGTCCGGCGGGATCGGGATCGCCCCGCACAACGCGGATGCGGGAGCTACACGGACGGTCGACACGACCCCCAACGCTACAGGGAGCCGGCCACCCGCTGCGCCACCTCCGCCGGCCCGTCGAAGCCCACCACCTGCACCCCGAACGCCCGATCCGACGCCTGCCACACCAACGTCGCGAACCGCACCCGCGCCGTCAACGTCGCCGGATCCGGGCCGACCGTGACCTGCCGCGAGCGCGCCCCACCCGGATCGGGCGCCGCCAACGTGCCGGGCGTCTGTCGCACCAAGACCCGCCGTGGCTCGCGCCCCCACGCCACCGCGACCGACGGCGATGCGGCCGGATAGGCCACGTCGGGCTCGATGTGGAACATCCCGCGCTCCAGACCATCCGGCATCCACCCCGGAAGCGCGGGCGTGAACCCGGCCTCGAACGACGCGTCCTCGAGATCGGCGACCCAATGCCCCGCGCCGAACCCGGCCGCCAGCCCGTGGCTCACCCCCAGCCTGCCGGTGATGCGGCCACTCGCGAGGCTCAGCGTCCCGATGCCCGCGGCGTCCAGCCGGCCCACCACCTCACCGGACGGCGCCAACGCATCGACCCCCAGCAGCAGAACCCCGTCACGCAGCCGCACCAGCGCCATGCCGTCCGCCCCGACGTCCACGGCCGGCGCGGGCACTTCCTCGGCGAGCGCGGGCCGCACCGCCGCCACACCGCCCGCGACGCGCACTGCGAGCACCCGATCCTCGATCCCCGCCTGGTCTACCCGCACGTCGGTCGCGACCAGGGGCCGCATTCGGCTGGGCACCCCCGGCGGACAGACGATCCGCGCCGCGATCGCCGCAGCCCGCCAATCGATCCACGCAAGACGCGTGCGCGGCGGATCCCCCGCGACCGACGCCGCCACCATCACCGCCGTGCGTTCGTCGGTCAACGTCACCGCGACCGGGTGGCGAAGGAGTCGCTCGGCGCCCTCGATGTCAGGAATGCCGGGCGAGGCCGCCCGGCCGCGGCGTGTCAAATCGGAACCCGCTCCCGGGATGTTCCATCCCTCTGCGCGGTCCCTTTTGTCATCCGCCATGTCCCTACGGTACGCCGCCCTGCGAGTATGCGCCCGTGAACGACGAGACCACACCCACGTCCCAGGCACCCCGTGAGGCCCCGGTTGAACGCCACTGGGGACGGCGGCTCATCGTCGGGGGGATCGTGCTGATCGCGGCGGTCGTCGTGTTCGTCATCGGGGCGGCGTTCCTGCCGCGGTGGTGGGCGCACCGGATCGGCGACCAGGTGGACCAGAGCACGGCGGCCGGCATCGGGCTCGGACTGTTCTACGGCGCGGTCTTCACGTTCGTACCGCTCGTGGTGCTGTGGCTGGGGTTTCGCAAGCGCCGACCCTGGAAGGCGTGGCTGGGCGTGGTGGTCGCAGCGGCCGTGCTCGCGATCCCCAACCTCCTGACGCTCGGCATCGTCGCCGGCTCGGGTGACGCCGCCCATGCGGGCGAGCGCACGCTCGACGTCGAGGCGCCGTACTTCCGCGCCAGCACCCTGATCGGAGCGATCGGCGCGGCGGTGATCCTCGCCGTGGTGATCTACATGATGTGGACGCGGCGGCGCGGCAAGCAGACCGAGCGGCAGCTCCGTGAGGAGCTTCGCGCGCGCGATGCCGAGGCCGACCGTCGGGACGACGCGTCCCGCCCGCCCGCCGAGTGACGGCGCGCGCGAGCCGCCTCTCTACCTGGACGGCCGCTGCCCAGCTGAGCTGCCCGGATTCTCAGCCCATTCACTCCAGGTCGAATGCGGCGTGGATTGCCGCGGTCAACAGGACTTCCTGCGACGGCAGGAGGACGCCCACCTGATCTCCCAATACCGCCACCGGAATCGTCACGACGTTGTCCAGGCTGACGACGGACTCGGCGTCCAGGCCGTTGGCGCGGCCGACGGGCACCTCGGTGGACAGGCCGTGGACAGTGGTCGTGATCGGCGCCACGGTCACCCTGCCGAGATGGGGTCGCACGACCTCCCTGGTCAGTACGAGCACCGGACGGGTCTTATCAAGCCGCGCCATATGGATGGGGCGCACTTAGTCGACACCGAGCCGGACGCCGGCGACATGCTCCGCGAGCGCCTGCATGTCGGCGTCATCCCCAGTCTGGGCGAGGATCGCGGCGTCACGCGCGGCGACGACCCGCCGCCGCTCACGCTCGAGAGCTTGCGTCACGACTGTCGCGCGGCTCGTCGCGTCGCCGTCGGAGACGAGCCCATCGACGAACGCGACGACATCGTCCGGCAGCCGGACCGTGATCTGTTTGCTCATCCCAACACCATACCAGTTTGGGATTAAACCGTCACATAGGCGCGGCCTATCGTGAATCGAGTGGATGCCGGCGTGTGTTTGATCGAGTCTGCGCGTTGTGATGACCGATAGTCTCGTTCGGTGATTGGCGCCGATGGTTCCCCGTTTTCTGGCATGGGCCGCCCGACTCGGGCTCCTTCCGAGATCGACGCGAGGAGCGTGCCCCGCGGATGAGTGAGACGGGGCGTTCGCCGATCGCGGTGGCACGGCCGGGGCTGACGTTGCGGGGGGAGGTCGCGGGCGACGGGCCGCTGCTTGTGGCGCTCCATGGGCTGACGGCGGTTCGCCGGTACGTGCTGCACGGCTCGCGGACGCTCGAGCGTTCGGGGTACCGGGTGCTGGCGTACGACGCGCGTGGGCATGGGGAGTCCGACGCCGCGCCTGAGTCCGGGGCCTACCGCTATGCCGACTACGGCGAGGACCTGGTGGCGGTGCTGGACCACGTGGGGGCCGAGCGGGCGGTGCTGGTGGGGCACTCAATGGGCGCACACACCGCCGCCCGCGTCGCGCTGACCCATCCCGAGCGGGTGGCCGGGCTCGTGCTCGGCGCGCCGGCGCACCTGGGCGCGCAGTCCGTCAACCTGGAGCGCTGGGATGCGCTCGCCGACGGACTCGAACGCGGCGGGCCCGAGGGGATGCTGGCCGCGCTGGAGCCGCTCGGCGTGCCCGACGACTGGGCGACGTCGCTTCGCACCGTCATCCTCCAACGCCTTGGCAAGCACCTGCACCCGGACGCGGTCGCCCACGCGCTGCGGGCGACCCCGCGCTCGGCGGCGTTCGACGGGCTCGACGCCCTCGGCGGGATCCGCGCGCCGACCCTGATCGTCGGCAGTCGCGACACCGTCGACCCGGACCATCCGCTCCCGGTTGCGCAGGACTACGCACGCCGGATCCCCGGCGCCCGCCTGCTGGTCGAGGACGAGGGCGAGGCCCCCCTGACCTGGCGCGGCGGCGCGCTGTCGCGGGCGATTTTGGAGTTCCTCGAGAGATAGTCGATCGGGCTGGACATGCGTCCGTCCGCGGCGCTACATTTGTCGGACTACGGAGAGGAGGTGGTCGAGTGCAAAGAACCAGTAGAGGTGGCAGTAGCTAGGGGTGCGCCTTCCACGCGCAGCGCAGCTTGGAGGGTCGGGGTAGCACCCCCAGCCAATCCACTGCTGCCACCGGGGCCCGGGGTTTCGGCGATCGCGCCGCCCCCGGGCCTTTTCGATTTCCCGACGAATGGCTGCTCGCGAGCCATTCCCGCATCGAGCGGAAATCTGCTCGAAAACCAAATGCGCATCAAGCGGAATTCGCCCACGACGTACACTTGCAGGGCGAGTTGCGGTCACTCAGTATTCATCGCGTGGGACGGCGTTGAGATCGGGACCTCCTTCGGGGGGCGACGGATTTGACACCGGGAACCGAGGAAGCGCCCTTCGGGTCGCGGAGACGGGGAACGGAACCCGGACGACAAGGACTAGGGGCTCCTGCAAGGGAGTCCCTAGCTCGTTAAAGCCGCCGATGGCGGCGTGCGGCGTCGAGTAGCCTCCGTCCCACGTCCGGCCTGCGCACAGCCCCTCCCTCGCTTCTGCGCTGCGTCGCTGTGACGATCGTCGCCCTGCTGGCCTTCGCCCTGCCCGCGGCCGCAGCGGTGGACTTCGGGCGACGGGTAACCGTCCCGGCCGAGCAGCCGACCGTGGCCGCGGTCGCCGACGTCACCGCTGACGGGGTGCCGGACCTTCTGACCGGCACGTCGCAGGCCCCGGATCTGGTCCTGCACACGGGGCTCGGCGGCGGCAGGTTCGCGTCGGGGACCGGCATCGCGGTCGGTGACACGGTGCTCGCGATCGCGACCGGCGACTTCGACGAGGACGGCGACCGCGACGTCGCGACCGCCAACCTCGACCGCTCCGTGCGCGTGCTGTTCATGCGCGGCGCTGGCCTCGTCGAGCGGACCGCGACCATCACCGTCGGCGGCGCCCCTACCTCGATCGCCTCCGGCGACCTGAACGCGGACGGGCACCTGGACCTGGTCGTCATCAACAGCGAGTCGCGCAACGCGTCGGTGCTGATCGGCCGGGGTGCGGCAGGCTTCGAGCCGTCCGTCTTCATCGACGTCGGCGACTTCGCAATGGACGCGACGCTGGCGGACGTCACCGAGGACGGGCGCCTGGACATCGTGACGGCGATCCAGCGGCCCGCGGGCGTGACCGTCACCGCCGGGAACGGCGACGGCACGTTCGCGCGCCCCCGCCGGCTGCCCGCGGGCCTGACTCCCACCGGGGTCGCCGGCGCCGACGTGGACCGCGCCGGCCCCCAGGCCGTGCGCGTCGCCAACCAGCTCTCCAACGAGATCACGCA
>JBKKDD010000242.1:0-4069 GCA_046708705.1 Miltoncostaeaceae bacterium
GCGAGGGGCTGGGCACTGGCCGCGCGGCAGCGGCGGGCATCCGGGCCCTGGGCGTGCGGGTGCGCGGCGGCCTGCGCTGCGTGGGCGTGCCGACGTCCCACGCGAGCGCCGCGCTGGCGCGTGCGGAGGGCATCTCGGTGGGCCGGCTGCGCGGGCCGCTCGACCTGGCGTTCGACGGCGCGGATGCCGTCGACCCGGACGGCCTGGTGATCAAGGGCGCGGGCGGAGCGATGGTGCGTGAGCGGATCGTGGCGCAAGCGGCCACGCGGTTCGTGCTGCTGGTGGACGAGCCGAAGCTGGTGACCTCGCTCGACGAATGGGGCGTGCTGCCGATCGCGGTCGTTCCGTTTGGCGCGGATCGGGTGGGCGCCGTGCTCAGCCGGTTCGCCCCGGCCCGGCGCGATGGGCGAAGCGACGACGGCCTCGTGCTGATCGACCTGACCGTCCCGGCGGGTGCGTCGTGGCGGGCGGTGGCGGACGAGGTCCGTGGGCTCGCCGGTGTCGTCGACCACGGGCTGTTCGCGGTGGACGTGGACGATGTGCTGGTGGGGCAGCCGGACGGCGCGGTCACGACGGGTCGGCGCGGAGCCCCGGTCCATTAGGCTGCCGGGGGTGGCAGCTTCCGCATTCGCACTGGCCCGGCTGGCGGGGATGCTGTCGCGACGACTGGGCCGGGGCGGCGGCACGAGCCTGCCGGGCAAGCTGCTGTTGCGCTGGCGACCGCAGGCAATCCGCGAGCTCGCCGTCGACCTGCCCCACGGCGCGATCGTGGTGTCGGCGACCAACGGCAAGACCACCACGGCGCGTCTGATCGCCGCGTGCATGGGCGTCGACGGGCATCGGTTGGTCACGAACCCGAGCGGCGCCAACCTGCTGTCGGGCGTCGCGACCGCGCTACTGGCGGAGCGCCACGCCGCGGTGCCGGCGGATCTTGGGATGTTCGAGGTCGACGAGGCCGCGCTGCCGGCGGTCGCCGAGCAGCTCCAGCCACGCGTCGTGCTGCTGATGAACCTGTTTCGCGATCAGCTCGACCGCTACGGCGAGCTCGAGGAGATCGCCACCAGGTGGCGCAGCATGCTCGAGGGCCTGCCGCGCGACACCACGGTCATCTTGAACGCGGACGATCCCGCCGTCGCTGCCCTGGGCGACGCCCATCCCGGCGCGACGTACTTCGGGATCGAGGACCCCGGTCCGGCCCTGCCGGGCCTTCCCCACGCCGCCGACTCCAAGCGGTGCCGCCACTGCGGGGCGGCGCTGGTGTACGACGTCGTCTACGTAGGCCACCTGGGGCACTGGCGCTGTTCGGCATGCGGGCGCGCCCGTCCCGTGCCGGCGATCCGCGCCACGCGGGTGACGGTCGACGGGATGCGGGGCATCGACATCGAGGTCCAGACGCCGCAGGGTCCCGTCGCCGCGCGGGTGACGCTCCCGGGTTTGCACAACGCCTACAACGCGACGGCGGCGATTGCGGTCGCATCGGTCTTGGGGGTTGCGCCCGAACTGATCGCGGGTGCGCTCGCGACGAGCCAGGCGGCGTTCGGCCGTGCAGAGCGGGTCAGGATCCGCGGTGTGGAGGCGCTGCTGCTGCTGGTCAAGAACCCTGCAGGGGCAAACGAGACGGTCCGGACTGTGCTGCTCGATCCCGAGCCTGTGGATCTGCTGATCGCGCTCAACGACCGTACGGCCGACGGCCGGGATGTCTCGTGGATCTGGGACGTGGACTACGAACCGCTGCTGCCGCGGCTTCGCACGCTGACTGTGACGGGCGATCGCGCGTACGACCTGGCGCTTCGGTTCCGCTACGCGGGGCTTGATGCAGACCGGATCGCGATCCACCTCGACTTGGAGGCCGCGGTCGACGGCGCGATCGCCGGAACCGCGACGGGGCGGCCGCTCTACATCCTGCCGACCTACACCGCGATGCTGGACCTGCGGGAGATCCTGGTGGGTCGTGGCGTGGCGCAGGAGTTCTGGCGTGATCGCTGAGGGGACGCCGCCCGAGCGGTTCGCGCTGGAGCACGCGCACTACGTGGAGGATCTGCCGTTCTGGTTGGCGCTTGTCGCCGAGTGTGGGGGCCCGGTGCTGGACGTGGGGGCCGCGGTGGGCCGGGTCACGATCCCGATCGCACGCCAGGGCATCGCGGTCTGCGCGCTCGATGGCAGCCCTGGGATGCTGGACGCGCTCGATGCGGCGATGGCGGGCGAGCCGCGCGGCGTGAACGCGCGCGTCTCGACGGAGCGATGCGAGTTTCGTGAGATCGGGTCGAAGCTCGCCGGGCGCGAGTTCGCCCTGGTGCTGATGCCGATGAACAGCCTGCAGACCCTCCACACCAGGCAGGACCAGCTCGCGTGTGTCAGCGGGATCCAGAGCGTGCTCGCTCCGGACGGGGTGTTCGCGTTCGACGTGGCCGTGCCAGACTTGGCGGCCATCGCGGCGAGCCTGGGACGTGTGCAACCGGGGCCATGCTGGCGTGACCCCGACGCGGGGCTCACCCTGGCGCACTCGGCGTGGTATGAGCACGTCGATCAAGGCACGGGGATCGTCGCGTTCACCGCGCGAATCGAGCAGCGTGAGCGCGACGGCACGACGGTCGAGTACCTGCGCCGGCACACCGTCCACCTGTTCTCCCCGTCGGAGCTGTGGGACCTGCTGCACGAGGCGGGGTTCGAGGTGCAGGCGGTGTTCGGCGACTTCGACGGCGCGCCGCTGGACGGGGGCTCGGAACGGCAGATCTACCGGTGTGTGGTCGCCCCGTGAGCACGGTCAGGCTCTGTCACCTCTACCCGCGTGAGCTCAACATCTACGCGGATCGCGGTAACATCGCGGTGTTCTCCCGGCGTTTGTCCTGGCGGGGCCATGCGCTTGAGGTCGTCGAGGTCGAGATCGGCGATCCGTTGCCGACCGACTGCGATCTGTACTACCTGGGTGGCGGCCAGGACCGCGATCAGGCGATCGTGGCCGAGGATCTTCGGCGCGACAAGGCGGCCGACCTGGCCCGTACCGCCGCCGACGGCGCGGTGGTGTTCGCGGTGTGCGGTGGCTACCAGTTGGCAGGCCACGGGTACACGGGTGTCGACGGCACGAGGATGGCAGGCATCTCGCTCCTCGACGCCGACACCGTCGCGGGGTCCACCCGCCTGATCGGCGACCTGGTCATCGAGGTCGAGTTTGACGGCGAGGTCCACTCCGTGGTCGGGTTCGAGAACCACGCGGGGCGGACGCGTCTGGGTCCCGGCGTGCAGCCGCTCGGCCGGGTCGTCTCGGGGAACGGCAACAACGGCGAGGACCGTGGTGAGGGCGCCATCCAGGGCCGCATCGTCGGCACCTACCTGCACGGCCCGCTCCTGCCGAAGAACCCGTGGCTCGCCGATCACCTGCTCGGCTGGGCCCTGGAGCACGCCACCGGCGCCACCGCGCCCCTCGATCCTCTCGACGACTCTCTGGAAGCGTCAGCCCACGCCGCGGCGATCACCCGCGCCAAGAAACCGCGCCGCTGACCCAACCCGAAACAGGGTCCAACCGACCTCCAAGCGATCTAGCCTCGCCGGGCCCTTCCAAGGCCTTCTCCTGAAAAGCGCGATGCGATGCAAGAAATGCCACTTGGCGTGAGCTTGTGCCGCTTGTGTCATCCACGACACATGTTGGGCGCGGACTCGGAACGCCTTCCGTTTGCGTGTTACAAAGTCGCTTTTCGAGGTTTGCAGGAAGGTCCTCTGCGCGATCCGGGAAACCTTCTGGGGAAAGGGATGGCGGTTGAATCGTGTCAGGCACGCTTTACTGAACGTTAATGATCCCCAGGCGCTGGAGCGGTCGGTATCGGGAACCCATGCTGAAGCAGTTGGCGCGGGTCAGCGGGGGGTGGCGCGAAACGGCCGCATCGTAGCGGGCGACCTCCACGACGCGAGCGGTGGTCGTGGCTCCCGGGGGGCGGACCGAAGAAAACCTAACCAAACGTGCAGTGTCGGACTAGTCCGCCGCATAGGGAATTCACGTTCGTCACGTGCTCTGATCCGGGGGAGCTTTGTCGACTTTTACGGAATGGGTGGGAGCGGTGGTTCTGAGGAGACA
>JBKKDD010000243.1:0-6559 GCA_046708705.1 Miltoncostaeaceae bacterium
GGTCCCTGCCGGCTCGGAGGACCGCCCGGCCCCGGCCTGACTGCGCGACCTGCCGTTTGTGATGGCCGTGTGGCCATTTTCGACAGGTGACCGACGGCTGTGGACGGCCTGCTGTGGGTCGTGACGACCACGGACTGGCTGTCGACGAATCGGCGCCCGTTCTGGCGGACGCGCCCGCTCGCCAGGCGGTGCCGGACTCCCTGTGAGATGGAAGGCGGCGGGACACCCGACCCGCCGCCACCGCGCTATCTGGTCTTGTTGCCCCTGGCGATCTTGCGCAGATCGAGCGCCTTGGTCAGCACGGCCTCCTCGACGCCGTGCTCGCGGGCGATCTCGCGGACGGGACGGCCGCTGGCGGTGGCCTCCTTGACGATGACCGTCGCCTTGTCGTAGCCGATGACCGGGTTGAGGGCCGTGGCGACCTGCAGGTTGGACTCGGCGTGGCGCTCGCATCCGGCCAGGTTGGCCTCGAGCCCGTCGATGCACTTGTCGGCCAGGGCCGTCGTCGATGTCGTGAGCAGGTTGATCGACTGCAGCAGGTTGCGCCCCATCAGCGGGATCATCACGTTGAGCTCGAAGTTGCCGCTCATCCCGCCGACCGTGATGGCCGTGTCGTTGCCGATGACCTGCGCGGCCACCTGGGTCACGACCTCGGGGATGACCGGGTTGACCTTGCCCGGCATGATCGAGGAGCCCTTCTGCAGCTCGGGCAGGAAGATCTCGGCGAGCCCGGCGCGCGGACCCGAGCCCATCCAGCGCAGGTCGTTCGCGATCTTCATCAGTGACACGGCCACGACCTTGAGCGCGCCGGACGCCTCGACCAGCCCGTCGCGGTTGCCCTGGGCCTCGAACGGATCGGCGGGCGCCGAGATCTTGAGCCCGGTCTCCTTGGCCAACAGGCGACGGACCTTGGTGGCGAACTGCGGGTGGGTGTTGAGCCCCGTGCCCGTGGCTGTCCCGCCCAGCGGGATCTGGCCGAGACGGGGCAGCGCGTCGGCGACGCGGTCGCGGCCCTGGCGGACCTGGGCGGCGTAGCCGGCGAACTCCTGGCCCAGCGTGACCGGCACCGCGTCCATCAGGTGCGTGCGGCCCGTCTTGACGATGTCGCGGAACGCCACGGCCTTGACCTCGAGCGCCGCGGCCAGATGGTCGAGCGCCGGGATCAGCCGCTTGGCGGCGGCCTCGAGCGCCGCCAGGTGCACGGCCGACGGGAACACGTCGTTGGAACTCTGCCCCATGTTGACGTGGTCGTTGGCGTGGACGTCCGCGCCCGCGATCTTCGCGATGACCTCGTTGGCGTTCATGTTGGACGACGTGCCGGACCCGGTCTGGAATACGTCCACCGGGAACTGCCCGTCGTGCTTGCCGTTGGCGACCGCGTCGGCGGCCTTGGCGATGCGCGCCGCGCGGCGCTTGTCCAGCAGCCCGAGCTCGGCGTTGACGCGGGCCGCGGCCCCCTTGATCCGGCCCAGCCACTGCACGATCTCGACGGGAACCGGCTCACCGGAGATCTGGAAGTTCGCGACGGCCTTCTTGGTCTCGCCGCCCCAAAGCTGTTCTGGCACTCGTGCTCCTCGTTGTGGGTTGGACCCGGGGAGGCTACCGTCCGAACGCCTCCAGCATGGCCATCGCCGCCCGGACACCCGTCCCCAGGTTGGCGACCAGCATGCGCTCGTTGGGCGAGTGGATGGCGTCGTCGGGCAGCGCGAAGCCTGTCAGCACCGTGGGCATCCCCGCGCGCACCATCGACGCGAAGATGGGCAGCGTGCCGCCGCTTCGCACCGGCAGCACCGGCTGCCCGGTCGCCTCCGCGATGGCGGCGGCCGCGGTGCGCATGACCGGGTGGTCGGGGTCCATCAGCGCCGGGTCGGCGTCGCCGCGATGCTCCACGAGTACCCTCGCCCCCGCCGGCGCTGCCTCGCGCAGCAGGCGCTCGAACGCCGCCCCGATCGTCGCGGTCTGCTGACCGGGCGCCAGGCGGATCGACACCATGGCGCTCGCCACGGTCGGGATGACGGTCTTGACCGTATCCGCGTCACCACACCAGATCGCGTGGACGTCCACCGAGGGCGACGCGAGCGTGCGCTCGGCGAACGCGGCTGCGGCCTGCGCGTCGGCGGGCATCAGGCCTGCCTCGGCCAGCATCCGTGCCCCGTCGGGCATCCGCGTCCACGCCTCGCGCTCGGCCGCCGACACCGGTCCCACGCCCGCGCAGAGGGCCGCGGGCAGGTGGCCATCCACGGGCTGCACCGCCGCCAGCACGCGCGTCAGGGCGTGTGCGGCGTTAAGGGCCGCGCCGCCGTAGATGCCGCTGTGCCCGTCCAGGGTCCCGGTCGTCACGGTGACCTTGCGGTAGCAGAGGCCGCGCACGCCTGTCTCGACCGCCGGCTGGTCGCGGCCGACCATCCCGCCGTGCCAGATGACGGCAATGTCGTGGGGATCCTCCAGCGCATCCACCCAGTCGATGACCGAGTCGCCGCTGGTCTCCTCCTCCCCGTCGATCAGGAACGTGACGTGGACCGGCAAGCGCCCGTCGGCTACCAGGCGCTGCACGGCCACGAGCGCCTGGAAGACGTTGCCCTTGTCGTCGCTCGCGCCGCGCGCGTACAGGTACTCACCGCGGATCGTCGGCGCGAACGGCGGGCTTTGCCACCGCGCCAGGTCCCCGACGGGCTGCACGTCGTAATGCCCATAGACCAACACCCGCGTCGGGTCGGCGCGACCGTCGCTGGGCGGTATCTCGCCGACGACGAACGGATACCCGCCGGTCGTGTGCATGGTTGCGGTCCCGCCGGCCCGGGTGATCTCGTCGGCCATCATCGCGGCGGCGATCGCCATGTCGGGCGCGTGCGCGGGGATCGCCCCGATACTGGGGACCCGCAGCAGGGCGAACAGGCGGTCCATCTCCGTGGCGGTCATCCCGGCATCGTACGTGGCGTCAGCGAACAGCCCCCCGCTCGGCGAATCGGGCGGTGAAGTGACGGAGTTGGGCGGGCTCCGCGACGATGTGCAGTCCGCGCAACGCCGCGGGGGTCTCGGTCCCGTCGGGGTGGCGGCCGAACATCACCGCGCCGATCTCGCAGCCGCGGATGCCGCCCGCGCGGGAGAGCGCCACCGCGAGCGCCTGCCCCGGGGAGTCGAGCGGCGGGATGTGCGGCAGCATGGCGCGCGTCGATGGAGACGGCGTGGCCGCCGGTCGGCCGGACCACGGGCGCGCCCAGCGCGGTCAGGGCGTCGCCCAGGTAGGCGGTCGAGCGATGTCGCGGATCGACGCGTCCGCGAGCTCCGGTTCGCGCTCCTTGATGAACCAGGCGTTCTCGGCGGCGCGCCCCTTGTGGGTGGGGATGATGTGGGTGAACGGGAACAGCTCGCGCACGGCCGCGCGGAAGCGCTCGAACGACGGCGAGCCCGCGTAGCTCTCGTCACCGCGCTGGATCCCCGCCCACTGCTCGGCCGACATGGCGCCGGTGCCGGCGTCGGTCAGCAGGTCGATGAGCACGTCCTGGGAGCGCAGCGCAACAGGTTGGAGCCGGCCTCGGCCAGGCACGCGTCGCGCTCCTGCGCGGTGGTGATGCGGATCGGCTCGACCGAGTGGAGCCGAAACGGCTCGATGATCGTCGTCCACCGGTCCATCCAGCCACGATCGCACACCGTGCGGTGCGGCGGGGACGGGTGACCGGGACGCAGATCGCCCCGGAGGCGCCGGATATCGTCACGGGGTGCCCGCCCCACCGACCCAGCGCGAGACCAAGGGCACATTCGCGGGCCTTGGAGCCTTCTGCGCCCGGCGGCGGTGGTGGATCATCGGCGCCTGGATCGCGCTCCTGGCCGCGCTCGGGCCCCTGGCCCCCGGACTGGGCGACGAGCTGACGCCAGGCGGGTTCGAGATCGCAGGCTCCACCTCGGAGCGGGCGCGCACGACGATCCTGGAGCGCTTCAGCGGGGACTTCCCGACCGCGGTGACGGCGGTGCTGACGCTGCGCACCGGCGCCCGCGACCCCGACGCGCTCGACGCGGTGGCGCGGCGCCTGGACGCGCGCCTGTCGGCGGACCCGCTGATCGGCGAGGTCGCGACGCCCCTCGCGTCCCGCGACGGCCGGTCCCTCTTCGTGTTCGCCGGCATCCGCGCGGGGCTCGACGAGGCGCTCAAGCAGGCCGACCGGATCATCGCGACCGCG
The DNA here is from genome assembly GCA_046708705.1 of Miltoncostaeaceae bacterium. GTDB lineage: Bacteria > Actinomycetota > Thermoleophilia > Miltoncostaeales > Miltoncostaeaceae > CALMEC01. Next base: position 4,179 of record JBKKDD010000243.1, read on the forward strand.
CATGGTGTCGCCACGACGGACGTCGCCGTACAGGTGACGGGCGGGCCTGCCATCTTCGACGACTTCGACGCCGTCAACGAGGAGGACCTGCGCCGGTCCGAGCTGGTTCAGCTGCCGGTGGTACTGCTGATCCTGCTGCTCGTGCTGGGCTCGCTGATCGCGGCGTCGCTGCCGATCATCACGACGTTCACGGCGCTCGTAGTGACGCTGGGCGCGCTCTACTTCGTCGCGCGCGGGGCGGACCTGTCCATCTACGTCCAGAACATCGTGCCCCTGGTCGGGATCGGCGTCGGGGTGGACTACTCCCTGTTCCTGGTGCGGAGGTTCACGGAGGAGCTTGGCGCCGGCCGCACGCCGCACGACGCGGTCGCGATGACGATGCAGACGTCGGGTCGGGCGATCTTCTTCAGCGGCCTGACGGTCGTGGTGGCGCTCGCCGGGATGTTCGCGGTGGGCGTCCCGATCTTCACCGGGTTCGCGATCGGATCGATCGCGGTCGTCGCGATGGCGATGGCGGTCGGGCTGACGCTCGTGCCCGCCGTGCTCGCCGCGCTGGGCACACGGGTCACGCGCTGGAACATCGGCATGCGGCTGCGCCCGGCGACGTTTCGTGACCGCCCCGCCGAGACGACCAGGTGGGCGCGGTGGGCGGACACGGTCATGCGCCGGCCATGGCCGTATCTGCTGGGCTCCTCCGCGCTGCTTCTGGCGCTCGCCGTTCCCGCGCTGTGGCTCGACCTGGGCTCGAGCGGCGCGACCGCGCTGCCCCGCGACGCGCCGTCCATCCAGGCAGCCGACGTTGTGGCGCGCGACCTGGGCGCGGGCGCGCTCGCCCCGCTGCGGGTCGTCGTGGACGGCGGCGACCGGCCGCCGTCACGGGCCGGCGTGGATGCGCTCGCGGCCGCCATACGCCGCGATCCGGCGGTGGTCGCAGTCGGCCGCATCCGTCGGTCCGACGACCGGACGGCGGAGCTGATCCAGGTCATCCCGGCGTACGCCGAGGACACCGCCGAGGCCCAGGACCTGGTTGCACGGATCGAACGTCAGATCGTGCCCGCGACGGCCGGGCTGGGGAACGTCCGTGCGTCGATCGGCGGCGCGGCCAGCCAGAACCGCGACTTCACGGCGACCGTCGCCAAGAACCTGCCGCGGGTGATCGCGCTGGTGATGCTCCTGACGTTCCTGGTCCTGGTGGTGCTGTTCCGCTCGATCCTGCTGCCGCTGAAGGCCGTCGTGATGACGCTGCTGTCGGTGGTCGCCGCGTACGGGGTGCTCGTGATGGTGTTCCAGTGGGGTTGGGGCGACGGTCTGTTGGGATTCGACCACCTGGGGCACGTCACGTCCTGGGTCCCGCCGTTTCTGTTCTCGATCCTGTTCGGGCTGTCAATGGACTACGAGGTCTTCCTGCTGACCCGCGTGCGTGAGCACTACGAGCGCCACGGTGACGATCGCGCGGCCGTCGCGTGGGGGCTCGCCCACACCGGCGGGATCATCACCGCCGCCGCCGCGATCATGATCGTCGTGTTCGTGTCGTTCCTCCTCAACCGCCTGATCCCGATCAAGGAGTCGGCCCTGGGCCTCGCGGTCGCCGTATTCCTGGACGCGACGATCGTCAGGATCATCCTGGTCCCCGCGTTCATGCGGATCGCCGGCCGCTGGAACTGGTGGCTCCCGAGGTGGCTCGACCGCCTCCTCCCCGCCCCGCACCGCGGCTGACACCCCGGAGTGTCACACAGTCCGCCGGGGCGGAAATGGGTGCGGGGCGCCGAAGCGCCCCGCGAGTCGAGTTGGATGGTGGGTGATGCGTGGGCCTTAGACCTGCTGCTTGATCTCCACGACGTTGATCACCAGGTTCGTCTTGGTGGACGGGTTGGAGAGGGTGACGGCCTTGCCGACGGCCAGGTCCAGGGTCGTGCTTCCACCCGGCAGGGTGCCGCTGGTGGGCTTGAGCGTCACCGTCGTCGCGGTGATCGCCTGAACGGTGAACTGCGGGGCCGCTGCGGGCACCGAGTCGCCGACCACGACGGTCTGCACGACGCCCGAGACGTCCAGGCTCGCCGACAGGGCCACGGTCACCGCTGCCGGTGTCGCGACCTGGGCGCTCGTCGAGCCCGTCGGCGACGCACCGCCCCCGGGAATCGAGGTGATCGGAGTGCCGGTACCTGCGCTCAGGGCCGCAGCCGGCGGCGGCGGGGGCTTCGCGTTGGGATCGACGAAGATCTTGCCGGCACGGGTCTTGGGGAAACGGTGAAGGCTCGCGAATGTCTGGTCGCGGCCCGTCACCGGGTCGGCCTGGGCGAACGCTCCGAGCGGGCCCGGAGCCGCCGGCGTCGCTGCTGCGGTCGCAGCCGCTGCCGCAGCCGGAGCCGCCGCACCCGGGG
>JBKKDD010000244.1:0-3264 GCA_046708705.1 Miltoncostaeaceae bacterium
GCGTACTCGCCGCGCAGCTCGCCCCCCGCGCGCAGGCGCCGCTCGGCATCAGCGCCGCAGACGACTCCCCCCAAGTGGCGTGCCGCGCTGGGACGGTCCGCCGCCACAAGCTGTCCGGACTTCTGACGCTCGGTCGCGCCGCGGGCAACCTGACATACGCCGCCACGCCGGCTCACGTCGTGCGCGCCGACGGCCTGGTCGCGCTGCGCGTGAGCTTTCGCCGCGTCGTCGTCGCGGCGGGGACGGGCCGCTTCGACCTGATCGCGCGGCGCCGGGTCCACTGCGTGCTGTCTAGCGCCGCCGAGCCGCGCGCCGCGCGGCTCGGCCTGACCGCCCTGCGCGATCGCACGCGCCGCCTGGCGGGCACGCCCCGCCACGGTGTCGTGGTGACCGGTCAGGGGTACCTGGCCGGCGCCCCCGCGGCGTTCGTCCCGACGCTCGAGCGGGTCGCGGGCCTGATCACCGTCGACGCGCTGCGATCGCTGGTCGGACAGGTCGAGTTGGACGGGCAGGACCCGGCCGCAGTCGCGCAGGCGTTCCTGCGGTTCGCGGCCGTCATGCCGTAGCGATCGAATCTGTCGCGCACGCGACCTCGGCGCCCGCAATAGGCTTGTGGACCCGATGAGCGTCGACACCACCCACGTGCCGCAGTTGCCGCCGCCCGCACGTTCCCGGCGCCGGCGCTGGATCACGATCATCGTCGTCGTGCTGGTCGTCGCGGCGCTCGCGGTCGCGCTGGCACGCGGATGGAGCACGGTGTCGCAGTACGACTGGCGGTTGGAGCCGGGGTGGCTCGCGCTCGGCGCCGCGCTGTTCTTCGTGGCCAACACGATCAGCGGCCTGACCTATTGCATGGCCGTGGAATGGCTCTCGCCGGTCCGGATGCCCCGGCGCGTGGGGCTGTCGATCTGGGCCAGGTCGCTGCTGGCCCGCTACATCCCGGGCAGCGTGATGATGGTCGTCGGGCGGGCGGTGATGGCGCACGACCTGGGCGTCTCCAAGCGCGCGACGCTGACCGCCACCATCTACGAGCAGGCGCTCGCGCTCGGCATCGGCACCGCCGCCGCAGTCGGGTTCCTGGCCGGGTACGGCAACCCCGGGGACGCGCGGCTTCTGTGGCTCTTGATCGTGGTGCCGATCGTGCTGGTGTGCCTGCACCCCGTGCCGTTCCGGCGAGTGTCGACATGGGTGCTCCATCGCGCCCGGCGCCCCGGCCTGGATACCCTGTTCACGGGTCCCCAGGTGGGCAGGCTGCTCGCCACGTACATCGCCGGCACGTCGGTGCTGATGGTGTCCGTGTGGGCGCTCCTGCGCGCGGCAGCGGGACCGGAGATCGGCGGCGTCGTCGAGATCGGGCTGGCCTTCATGTTCGCGTTCGTAATCTCGTTCCTGGCGTTCATCGTCCCCTCGGGGATCGGGGTGCGTGATGGCATCCTGGCCGTCGTGCTCGCGCGCAACGTTCCCGGCGAAGTGGCGCTGGCCCTGGCCATCGGGCTACGGTTCGTGATGACGCTCTTGGAGCTCGTGTTCGTCGGGCTCGTCGTGTTCGTCGGGCGCAGGCGGTGAGGGGGCGTATCCGGCTGCCACGCGCGTGGCCACCGATTACCGTCGCCGGGCTCGTGGCAGCGTACGCCGCCGTGTTCATCCCGCTCTCCCTGCAGCGCCACCGGGGATTCTTCACGGCGCGCTACGACCTGGGCAACATGACCCAGGCCGTGTGGAGCGTGGCCAACGGCGACCTGCTGCGTGTGAGCGAGCCGGACGGACGGCAGGTGTCGCGGCTCGGATCGCACGTGGACCCGATCCTGGCGCTCTTTGCGCCGCTGTGGAAGATATGGCCCGACCCGCAGATGCTGCTCGTCGTGCAGGCGCTCGCGGTCGCGACCATGGCCATCCCCGCTTACCTGCTCGCACGCTACTGGCTGGGTGACGAGCGCCTGGCGGTCGCGTTCGCGGCGGCCGCGCTGCTGCTGCCCGCGGTGCAGTGGGCGACACTGTTCGACTTCCACCCGGTCACCCTTGCGGCGCCGCTGCTTCTGTGGTGCATCTGGGCGGCGGTGGCGGGCCGCTGGGCCACGCTCGGCGTCGTGGCGGTGCTGGCCGTTTTGACCAAGGAGCAGGTCGGGCTTGCGCTCGTCGTGCTGGGAGTGTGGATGATGGTCGCGCTCGGCCGCAGGCGTGCGGGCGCGATCCTGGCCGTCCTGTCGCTCGCGTGGACCGTGATCGCGGTGGGCGTGATCATCCCGCACTACAGCTCGACCGGCGGCAACGCGTTCGTCGAGAATCGCTACGGCGAGCTCGGCGACGGCGTGGGCGGGGTCCTGACGACGCTGGTGACCCGGCCGTGGGATGCCGTCGCCGTCGCGGTGTCGCAGGACCGTGCGGCGTACGTGCTCGCGTTGCTCGTGCCGCTGCTGCTCCTGCCACTGTGCGCTCCGCTCCTCGCCGCCGGCGCGGTGCCGGACCTGGCGCTCAACCTGCTGTCCAGCCGTACGGAGCAACACGCCATCGAGTACCACTACTCCGCCGTCATCGCGCCGTTCCTGATCGCCGCCGCGATTCGGGGCCTGGCGGGGCTCAGGGCCCGGGGCCGGCCGTCGTGGTTGCCTGTGTTGCTCGTCGCGCCGCGGACGCTCGCGCTCGCGCTCGTGGCGGCGGGGACGGCGTCCGGTTACCACTGGGGTCCGCTGCCGGCGTGGCAGCACGTCCCCGGCGGCTCGGTCGTGCGTGCCGAGCAGTTCACCGTTCCCGCGCGGACGGCTGTGCTGCGGACGGCAGTCGCGATGATCCCGGACGATGCGGTCGTGTCGGCGGGCAACCGGATCGGAGGGCACCTCTCCGCGCGCGCGACGATCCTGATCTTCCCCGAGATCGGCGACGCGCAGTTCGTGATCGTGGACACCAAGCGGGCCGACATCGGCGACGACGTCAGGCCGCAGGAGCACGACCTGCGCGTCGCCGAACTGCGCCGTCGCGTCGACTACGCCACCATCTTCGCGCGCGACGGCGTGCTCGTGTTCGTGCGGATTCTGGGAGCGCCGTGACGGGCCGGCTCGCCGGGATCGCCGTCGCCGCGCTCGGCGTGGTCATCGGCGCGCTGCCGTTCGCCGGGTGGTATCTCGTCGACCTCGCCCAGCGCGACATCGTCCTGCGGGGCGTCGACGTGCACGGGGAGTTATGGAGCCTGCCGGTCCTCGGCGCCGTCGTGGCCGCGCACGGCCTCGTGGCGGGGGTCGTCGGCCCCCGGGGGGGGGGGGGCCCCCG
>JBKKDD010000245.1:0-4287 GCA_046708705.1 Miltoncostaeaceae bacterium
GTTGGGAGGCGAGACCTCATGATGTGTTCCCAGAACAACGCGAGTACTCATGGAGATGCTTCGAACGAACCCCTGGCGCGGATTTGTCCGCCGGACGGTGGAGGCCGCGACGGGAGTGCCCGGCGCGCACGACGCCTGGCGCTGCTACCGGTCAGCCGGGGAGCCGTTCTGGTCGCGAGGCGACCCGCGGCGAAGCGGACGCGCATCGCCGATGTCGGCAGATCTGTGGCGCGCCGGCGCGTGTGCGGGACCGCGTGCCGCGCGGCAGCAGGACTCAGGCCGGCAGGGTCGGCACGAGGATCGCGGCGATCATGTGCTGAACTTCTTCGTCACGTTGGTTCAGCGTGCGCAGCCGGATGCGCACCACCCCACGCTGAGCGCCGCTGCGCGAGGCCCGCGTCTCCAGGACTTCGCCCACCACCCGGATGCGGTCGCCCGGACGCAGGGGTCCCCAGCGGAGCTCGTCCGCGCCCAGCCCGATGATCCCACCCGCCACGGGCGGCCCGTGGTCGACCCACAGCCGCATCGTCATCGCGGCTGTGTGCCAGCCGCTCGCGACAAGGGCGCCGAACACCGACGTGTGCGCCGAGCCCGCGTCGGTGTGGAAGGTCTGCGGGTCAAAGGCCTCAGCAAAGGCGACGATCTCCTCCTCGGAGACCAACCGTTCCGGCGACGTGAACACCTCTCCCACTCGGAAGTCCTCGAAGTGGCGGGGCTCGGGCAACGGCTGACAGGTTACGCCTGCTCCGGCTGCGGCGGCCGGCCCCACTCGTCGTCGTGCACCAGCAGGCGCTGCGGCCGGTGACGTGCGTGCGATGCAGTCCAGACAAACCTGTCGGGTAGCAATCAGCGTTTCTGTCGTCTAACTGGTTGCGAAATGGTACGCTAGCGCAATGCATGGCTCGCGCGACTATCTCCCTCGAGTCGTTGACGCGGAACTGGACGACATCCTTCCGTCTCTCCCCGCTGTGTCCATCGAAGGTGCCAAGGGTGTCGGGAAGACCGCGACGGCGTTGCGGCGAGCGCTGACGGCCTTCCGCCTCGACGACCCTCGTGAACTTGAGATCATCTCTGCAGACCCTGACCGGCTCACGTCTGGCGCTCCTCCCGTACTGATCGATGAGTGGCAGCGGTATCCGGCCGCGTTCGATCTGGTCCGGCGCGCCGTCGATGATGGCGTCGGGGCGGGGACGTTTCTCCTGACCGGCTCGCCCCCCGCTCCGGGCGTGACCGTTCATTCGGGCGCCGGCCGGATCGTTGTCGTACGGATGCGTCCGCTGTCTCTCGCCGAACGGGGTATACCAAGCAGCGTGAGCTTGCGGAATCTCATGTCAGGGCGACGTCCCGCGATCTCTGGGTGGACCGCCGTGACCGTGTCGGACTACGCGGACGAAATCGTCAGATCCGGTTTTCCCGGGCTTCGAGATACGTCGGATCGCGTTCGGCGATTGCGCCTGGACGGGTATCTGGACAGCATTGTCCAGCGCGAGTTCCCTGAGATGGGGCATATCGTGCGGAACCCTGCTTCGCTTCGCCGTTGGCTAGTGGCGTACGCGGCGGCCACATCGTCCTCGGCGTCGCTGGAGACCATTCGCGATGCTGCAACCGGGGACCGAGGCGAGAAGCCGTCTCGCGACGCGACGGGGCCGTACCGGGAGATCCTGGAGCGACTCCACATCGTCGAGCCGTTGCCGGCGTGGCTGCCGACGAATCGGCTCGCCCGGGCAGCCGCCGCACCGAAGCATCACCTCGTCGATCCAGGGCTGGCTGCCCGGCTCCTGGGCGCCGACCGTACGGCGCTCCTTTCGGGCGGCGACATCAGACCGGTCATTCCCCGAGATGGAACGCTGCTGGGGGCGTTGTTCGAGTCGTTGGTGACGCTCGATCTCCGGGTTTACGCACAGGCCGCAGAGGCGCGTGTCGGACATCTCCGCACGCATCGAGGCGAGCGTGAGGTTGACCTCATCATCGAACGCGGAGATGGCCGGGTCGTGGCGGTCGAAGTGAAGCTGTCAGCGACCATCGACGACGCCGATGTCCGCCACTTGAAGTGGCTCGCCGAGCGGGTGGGCGACGACCTTCTCGACTCGTTGGTGGTGACCACCGGCCGGGAGGCATATCGCCGCCCGACGGGATCGCCGTGGTTCCGGCCGCCCTCCTCGGACCGTAAGTTCGCAGTCCACCCGAAGCCGACGCGGGGACTCGAACCCCGGACCCCATCATTACGAGTGATGTGCTCTACCAGCTGAGCTACGTCGGCGACACCGGGGCGCGGGCCCCGGGGAGGCACAGGATAGCGAGTGCTCTCCGCGTCGGCATCCGGGTCGGCGGTCGAGCCGACCGGGCTGCGGTCACCGCGCCTCGCCTGTCGCGGCCGTGACCGCGAGTTTGCCGGTGGGGCGGGTCGCGCCGGGGAGGCGGCGGTCGAGCCAGTGGGGGAGCCACCAGTTGGCTCGGCCCAGGAGCTGCATCGTTGCCGGGACCAGGATCATGCGGACGATCGTCGCGTCGACGAGGATGGCGGTCGCGAGGCCGAGGCCGAACATTTTGGTCGTCGGGTCGTTCCCGGCGACGAAGCCCAGGAACACCGCGACCATGATCAGCGCCGCTGAGGTGATGACGCGCGCGGTGTCGGTCAGCCCGCGGACGATCGCGGCGGCGTTGTCACCCGTGGCCAGGTAGTGCTCGCGCACGCGCGACAGGAGGAACACCTCGTAGTCCATCGACAGGCCGAACACGATCGCGAACATGAACAGCGGGATGAACGACACGATCGGCACCGTCGACTCCAGTCCGATCAGCGAGGCGCCCCACCCCCACTGGAACACCATCACCAGCACGCCGTACGCCGCCCCGATGCTCAGCAGGTTCATGGCCGCCGCCTTGAGCGGCACCAGGATTGACCGGAACACGAACATCAGGAGCACCACGGACAGCGCGACGACCGCAGCGACGAATGCGAGGAGCCGCGACTCGACCCGGCTGCTGACGTCGGCGAACGTGGCGGTCTGCCCGCCGACGTGGGCCGTCGCGGGTGAGTCGGCGAGCACGGCGGGGATCAGCGTCGCGCGCAGGCGGTTGATCGTCGTCTGCGTCGTGGCGTCCTGGGGCGAGGTGGTGGGGGTCGCGACGAGCGTGGCGACGCCCGCGTCGCGGTCGACCGTCGGGTCGGCGACCGACGCGATGCCGGGGTCGTCTGCGAGCGCGCCCCGAAGCGGCGCGACGACGGACGTATCCGACGAGATGTCGACCGCGACGACCAGGGGCCCGTTGGCGCCCGGGCCGAACCCGGCCGCGATCAGGTCGTACGCGCGCCGCTCAGTGCGCGACTCGGGCAGCGTCCCGTCGTCCGGCACGCCCAGCCGCAACGCCAGCACCGGCGCGGCGAGGGCCAGCAGCAGCACCGTGGCCCCGATGAGATAGACACGGGCGTTGGCGGTGACGTGCCGGGCCCACCGCTCCCACAGCGGCGAGGTGCGCGGAGCGGCCGAACGCCTGCGGCCGATGGTCAGGCGGTCGATCCTGTGGCCGGCCAGGCCGAGCAACGCGGGCAGCAGCGTCACCGCCGCCGCCACCATCACCAGCACGACCGCCGCGATCGCGATGCCGGCGGACGTGACGAACGGGACGCCCGCGACCGCGAGGCCGAGGATCGACACGAGCACCGTGCCGCCGGCGAACACCACCGCACGCCCCGCCGTCGCGACCGCGAGCCCCGCCGCATCGATGACGCCCATGCCCCGTGACAGGTGCTCGCGGTGGCGGGTGACGAGCAGCAGGGCGTAGTCGATGCCGACCCCCAACCCGACCATGGCCGCCAACCCCGGGGCCCAGCTCGGGATGTCGACGACGTGTGCGATCAGCGGCATCGCGCTGACGCCGAACGCCAGGCCGAACAGCGCGAGCAGGATCGGCAGCCCCATCGCGATCAGCGACCCGAACGCGACGAGCAGGATGACGGCCGCTGCGCCGATGCCCGCCAGCTCGCCCACGCCTCCCTCGGGCTCGCTGAACGCAAAGAACAGGTCGCCGCCCGCCTCGATCTGCAGGTGCCGGCCGGCAGCGGAGTCGCGCGCGGTCGCGATCGCGGACCGCAGCCGCTCCAGGTCGCCGGCGTCGAGCGCTTCGATTGTCGGGTACTGCACGAGCATTCGCGCGATCCGGCCGTCGTCCGCGACCGCGCCCGCCGGATCGGAGACCGACCGCACGTTGGGGAGCTCCGCGAGCCGCTCGCGCACGGCCGCTGCGGCCCGCGCCGTCGCGGCGTCGGTGAACGTGGCGCCACCG
>JBKKDD010000246.1:0-17405 GCA_046708705.1 Miltoncostaeaceae bacterium
TCTTCACCGTGCGGCTGCCACTCGCCCTCTCGCCGCCGCCGGTGCCCGTGCCCGACGGGCCGGGCGCCGCCGTCGCGGGGTGAGCGACGACGGTAGATTGCGCGCGATGATGCGCCCACATCGCCCGGTCGTGTCGTGACCACCGCGCTCGTGACCGGCGCCGCCCGTGGCATCGGACGCGCGACCGTCGAGCGGCTGCTCGACCGGGGCTGGCGCGTGGTCGCCGGCGTCCGCGATCCGTCAGCGGCCGGCTTCGACGACCCGCGCGTCGCGGTCGTGCGCCTGGACGTCACCGACGCCGCCTCGGTCCTCGCGGGGGTGGCGGCCGCCCAGGAGTTTGCGGGCGGCGCGCTGGACGCGGTCGTGTCGAATGCGGGGTACGCACTGGTGGGCGCGGTGGAGGACGTGGCGCTGGACGAGGTCCGCGCGGTGTTCGAGACCAACACGTTCGGCGCGCTCGCCGTGGTGCAGGCGGCGCTCCCTGCGATGCGCGCGGCGGGTGGCGGTGCCGTGGTGTTCGTGTCGACGATCGGCGCGGGTCTGCCGACGCCGATGCTGGGCGCCTACCGGGCGAGCAAGGCGGCGCTCAACGCCCTGGCCGAGGTGCTGGCGCTCGAGGGCAGACCGTTCGGGATCCGCGTGGGCCGCGTCGAGCCGGGAATGGTCGCAACCGAGTTCCCCAAGGCCACGCGCAGATCGGGCTCCATCACCGATCCCGACGGGCCGTATACCCCGCTCGGCGCCGCCCTGATCGCCGGAATGGGCCGGTGGCGCGCCGAGTACGAGGTCAGCGCGGCCGACGTCGCCATCGAGATCGTGCGCATCATCGAGGACCCCGCAGCCGAGCGGGTCGCGCTGGTCGGGGACGACGCCAAGCGGCTGCATGGCAGCGACGAGGACGAGATCCTCGCGTTTCTGGGAGCGGAGTGGCCGCGCCGCTCGGCCTAGGCCCGGTCGTCGTCGCCCCGGCGGCGTTCAAGGGGGCGGTGTCCGCGCACGAGGCCGCGCGGGCGCTCGCGACGGGACTGGAGCTTGCCGTGTCCGGGATCGCGCTGCGTCTGGTGCCGGTCGCGGACGGGGGCGAGGGGACGCTCGACGCGCTCGTGGCGGCGCGTGGCGGGCGGCTGCAGTCGTGCGAGGTGTCCGATCCCCTGGGGCGGCCGGTGACGGCCGAGCTCGGTGTGCTCCCGGACGGCACGGCGGTCGTGGAGCTGGCGCGCGCATCCGGGTACGAGCGCCTGGCCGAGACCGAGCGCGATGCCGAGGCGACCAGCACGTTCGGCAGCGGGCAGCTCGTTCGCGCGGCGCTGGACCTCGCGCCGCGGCGGATCATCGTCACGCTTGGCGGTAGCGCGACCACCGACGGCGGTCTCGGCCTTGCACGCGCGCTGGGCGCGCGGATCCTGGATGCCGGCGGTGCCGAGTTGGCGGCACGCGGTGCCGACCTCGCTCGCGTCGCCGACGTCGACCTGAGCGGGCTCGACCCGCGGCTGGCCGGTGTGGCCATCGACGTGGCGTGTGACGTGCGCAACCCGTTTCACGGCCCGGAGGGCGCCGCGCATGTCTTCGGTCCCCAGAAGGGGGCTGACGCCGCCACGGTCGCGCGCTTGGACGCGGGATTGGCGGGGCTGGCCGCCGTGTTTCTGCGCGTGAGCGGCATCGACGTCCAGGACCTCGAGGGTGCGGGCGCGGCGGGCGGCGCCGCGGGAGGGCTGGCGGCGTTGCTGGGCGCGCGCATCGTCCCGGGCGCCGACCTGGTGCTCGATGCCGTCGACCTGGCCGGGGCGCTCGACGGCGCGGCCCTGTGCATCACCGGCGAGGGCCGGCTGGACGAGCAGACCGTCCAGGGCAAGGCGCCGGCAGCCGTCGCCGCGCTGTGCCGCAGCGCGGGTGTACCGTGCGTTGGCGTGTGCGGCGAGTTGCGCCTGCCTCCAGGTCTCGTTCGACGCATGGGGATGGCCGCCGCGTTTCCGATCGGGCGGGAGCTCCTCCCGTTGGACGCGGCCTTGGCCGCGACCGCGACGGACCTGGCCGCCATGGGCGCCGCGCTCGGCGGCCTGGTGACCACCCTCTGCCGGGGTCACCTCACGTTTGATTGATTCGCGCGAGCCGCGGGTCGTCGGCGAGCCACAGCTCCACCGCCTCCACGACCCCTGCGCCGTACGGCGCGCGGGTGATCCACTGGGCCTCGGTCGCGAGCGATGGATCGCGGTCGACGCCGTTCGCGACGATCGCGACGAAACCGACCACGCCGACCAGTTCCAGGTCGGCGCGGCTGTCTCCGACGGCCAGGCACGCCGCCCAGTCGGCGCCACGACGGACGATGTCGCGGGCGACCGCGGGGCCTTTGCCCGCCCCGACGGGGAGTAGGTGATAGACCCGCCGCCCGCCGTCCGCGCCGCCATTGTCGACCAGCCGCAGCGCGCCGCGCGAGAGCGTCCCGACCATCGCCATGGTCTCGGCGGTCGCGCGACCGATCAGCAGGTGGCTGCCCTCACGCCCGAGTGACCACGGCAGATAGGGCTCCAGGTCGCCATGCGCCCACGTCAGGACCGTCTCGACGATACCGGTGGCCGCGATCGCCTGGTGGACGTTCTGTCCGTCCGCCACCGGGTAGCCTGCGTCGCAGGCGCCCAACTCGCCCAGCGCGCCGTCCGCGCCCAGAATCCGGGCGATCGCTCGCAGCTCCGCCAGCCGCCGCCCGCTGACCAGCACGACGGGCACGCCGGCCGCATGTAACAGCTCGAACGCGCGGATGGACTCGTACGCGAACGCGCCGCTGCCGTCGCGCAGGATCCCGCCGCCGTGCCCCAGGAGCGTCTCGTCCAGGTCCAGGTAACAGACGCGGCTCATCGTCCCGCCTGTCCTGCGAGGAGCGTGGCCATCGGCGGCCGCTGCGCCACCCAGGCCGGGGAGCGTTCCAGCACGTAGCCGCCGTCCCTCGGGACCGGTCGCGCATAGGGCCGCAGATCGCCGGTCACGACGCCGTCGCCGTGGGCCCGGCATAACACCGCGTGGGTGATCTCGTAGGCCATGCGTCCCAGGGTTTCCGTCGGCTGGTTGGCGTGGTATCGCACGCCCAGGTCCATCTGCGCCATGGCATCGAGGCCGGCGGCGCCCAGGATGTCGATCAGCAGGCCGATCTCCACGGCGTACCCGGACAGGAACGGCACCCGCTCCAGGAGCTCCCGCCGTCCCGCCGCCTCGCCCGAGAGGGGTTGCACGAACCCGGCCAGGTCCGGGAAGAACCGGTTGATCAGCGGACGGGCGCAGATCTCGGTCACGCGGCCACCGCCCTCCTGCGCGGCGCCGAGCGGCCTGCGGTAGAAGGCCTTGACGTACCCGATCGCGGGGTCGGCCAGGAGCGGTCCCAGGAGCTTCGTGACGAACGCCGGATCGAAGTCGACGATGTCGCCGTCGATCCACACGACGATGTCCCCGTGCGTGGCGGCGAGGCTCTTCCACATCGCCTCGCCCTTGCCGCGGCCCCGGCCCATGCTGGGCAGCACGTCGGCATCCTGGACCACGCGCGCCCCCGCGGCGGCGGCCGCCTCGGCCGTGGCGTCACGGCTCGCGCTGTCGATGACGACGAGCTCGTCCACCGGGCCGCCCGGCCCCATGCACGTCTGCCGGATCGCGCCGCAAATGGCCCCGACCGTCTCGGCGACGTCGAGCGCCGGGATGACCACCGACACCGTTGGCCGTGCCGACGGCGCGCGGCCGGCCGAGTCCGCCGGATCCGCCACCGACCCGTCGAACGTGCGCTTGAGCAGCCACTCCTCACGGGTCACGCCCCGGATCATAGGGCCGGCCCCGACCGCGGTGCCCGCCCCCCGCCGGCCGGGTGGTAGGGTCTCCGCGGATGGGGGAGCTGAAAGGACTGGTGCTCTCGGGCGGCGCGGGCACACGGCTTCGTCCGATCACGCATACGCGCGCGAAGCAACTGGTGCCGGTCGCAAACAAGCCCGTGCTGTTCTACGGGCTCGAGGCCCTGGCCGATGCGGGCGTACGCGAGGTCGGCATCATCGTCGGCGATACCCGGGCCGAGATCGAGGCGGCGGTCGGTGACGGCTCGCGGTTCGGGCTCGAGGTCACGATCATCCCGCAGTCGGCGCCGCTGGGGTTGGCGCACGCCGTGCTGACGGCCGAGGAGTTCCTCGGCGACTCGCCGTTCGTGATGTACCTGGGCGACAACCTTCTGCGCGACGGGATCACCGCGCTGGTGGACGAGTTCCGGGCGAACTCCCCCGACGCGATGATCCTGTTGACGCCGGTTCCGGAGCCGGAGCAATTCGGTGTGGCCGAGCTCCTGGACGGACGGGTCGTGCGCCTGGTCGAGAAGCCCAAGGAGCCCAAAAGCGACCTGGCGCTCGTCGGCGTCTACATGTTCACGTCGGCGATCCTGGCGTCGGCCAAGGCGATCACTCCGTCCGGTCGGGGCGAGCTCGAGATCACCGACGCGATTCAGCACATGGTCGACCGTGGCCTTCGCGTGGACCCGCACATCGTGACCGGATGGTGGAAGGACACCGGCCAGTTGGCGGACATGCTCGAGGCCAATCGCCTGATCCTGGATGTGATCGAGCCGTCGATCCTGGGCGAGATCGACGCGGAGAGCTCCATCGAGGGGCGTGTCGTATTGGGCGAGGGTGCCCGGTTGGTGCGCTCGGCCGTGCGCGGCCCCGCCATCATCGGCCGCGATGCCGTGATCGAGGACGCGTACATCGGCCCGTACTCGGCGATCTCGGACGGGTGCGTGGTGTCGCGCGCCGAGGTGGAGCACAGCATCCTGCTGGAGCGAAGCGAGCTCCGCGACCTGGACGCCCGGGTCGAATCCAGCCTGATCGGCCGCGACGTCAAGATCGTGCGCTCGGACGCCAAGCCCAAGGCCTACCGGTTCCTGGTGGGCGACTCGTCCGCCATCGGGCTCATCTGACGCCCATCATGCGGTGTCTGGAGACCAGCCTGCCCGGGCTCGTCGTGGTCGAGCCGGTCGTCCACGGCGACGAGCGCGGCTTCTTCGTCGAGTCGTTCCGTGAGTCGGCGCTGGCCGAGCTCGGGATCCTCGACCACTGGGTGCAGGACAACCATTCGCGCTCGTCGCGGGGGGTGGTGCGCGGCATGCATTTCGCGCTTCCGCCCGGACAGGCGAAGCTGGTGCGCTGCGCGCGCGGCGCGATCCTGGACGTCTGCGTGGACCTGCGCCGCGGCTCGCCGACGTTCGGGCGCTGGGATGCGGTCGAGCTCGACGACCGCGCCATGCGAATGGTCTACGTGCCGGTGGGGTTCGCGCACGGGTACTTCGTGGTGAGCGACTTCGCCGACGTCGTCTACAAGTGCTCGGACTACTACGACCCGGCGCTTGAGCGTGAGATCTCGGTCACCGACCCGGACCTGGCGATCGCGTGGCCGGAGCCACCGTCGGCGCTGTCCCAGCGCGATCGCGATGCGCCGCGCCTGTCCGAGATCGTCGACTTGCTGCCCTTCACGTTCGCATGAGGGTCCTGGTGACCGGGGCGGCGGGAATGCTCGGACGCGACCTGGTCGCCCTGCTTCGCGCCGATCACGAGGTGACGGCCGTCGACCTGGACGTGGACATCACCGTGCCACAGGTAGTGGACGCGTGCGTGGCCGCGTGCCGGCCCGAGGCCGTGTTCCATCTGGCCGCGTGGACGGACGTGGACGGAGCGGAGGCGCGCGAGGTGGACGCGCTCGTGGTCAACGGGGTCGGCACCGCCAACGTGGCGCGGGCGGCGGAGCGGGTGGGCGCGGCCCTGGTGGTGGTGTCGACGGACTACGTGTTCGACGGGACGGCGTCGCCGTACGCCGAGGACGACCCGGTCGCGCCGATCGGGGCGTACGGGCGC
This sequence comes from Miltoncostaeaceae bacterium, assembly GCA_046708705.1. Lineage (GTDB taxonomy): Bacteria > Actinomycetota > Thermoleophilia > Miltoncostaeales > Miltoncostaeaceae > CALMEC01. The sequence goes on from JBKKDD010000246.1 coordinate 5,868, forward strand.
ACCAAGCTCGCCGGTGAGGAGGCCGCCGTCGCGGAGCACCCCAAGGGCGCGCGCGTCGCCCGCACGGCGTGGCTGTACGGGGCGCACGGACGCAACTTCGTCGACACGATGCGCCGCCTCGGCGCTGAGCGCGACGAGGTGTCGGTGGTGAGCGACCAGGAGGGTTGTCCGACCTGGACCCGGGACCTGGCCCCGGCGCTCGTGGCGCTGCTCGACCAGCCCCCAGGGATCTACCACACGGCCGGAGCGGGGTCGGTGACCTGGGCGGGCCTGGCGGAGGCCGTCTTCGCCGAGGCCGGAATCGACTGCCGGGTCGTGCCGGTCAGCACGGCGGAATTCGGTCGCCCGGCCCCGCGACCCGTGCGGTCGGTGCTGCAGGTGACCAAGCCGGGGGCGCCGCGCCTGCGAGACTGGCGTGAGGCCCTGGCCGACTATCTGAAGGAGACCACATGAGGCTGCTCGTGACCGGCGGTTGCGGGTTCATCGGCTCGGCGTTCGTCCGCATGGCGCTGGAGCGCGACGCGCAGGTCGTCAACCTCGACAAGCTGACGTATGCGGGCAATCCAGCGAACGTCGCCGAGGTCGAAGGTGATCCCGGCTACAGCTTCGTCCACGCCGACATCGCCGATCCGGTGGCGGTGGCCGAGGCGATCGCGGGGTGCGACGCGGTCGTCAACTTCGCGGCCGAGAGCCACGTGGATCGCAGCATCCTGGACCCGGGCGAGTTCATCCGCACGGACGTGCAGGGCACGGCGACGCTGCTCGCCGCCGCGCGCGAGGCGGGGGTCGGCAGGTTCGTCCAGGTCTCGACCGACGAGGTCTACGGGTCGATCGACGTGGGATCGTTCAGCGAGACCGATCCTCTGCGCCCGTCGAGCCCGTATTCGGCGAGCAAGGCCGGCGGCGACCTGCAGGTGCTTGCGTGGCATCACACGTACGGCGTCGACGCGCTGATCACGCGTGGCAGCAACACGTTCGGCCCTCGCCAGTACCCCGAGAAGCTCATCCCCTTGTTCGTCACCAACGCCCTGGACGGCCAACCGCTGCCGGTCTACGGCGACGGGATGCAGATCCGCGACTGGATCTACGTCACCGACCACTGCGAAGGGATCTGGACCGCGCTGCACCACGGCGTGGCGGGGCAGGTCTACAACGTCGGCGGCGGCAACGAGGTCCCCAACCTCGAGATCACCCAGCGCATCCTCGCGCTGACCGGCGTCGACGCCCGCCTGATCCGGTACGTCACCGATCGCCCCGGCCACGACCGGCGCTACAGCGTCGCGACCCACAAGCTGCGGCAGCTCGGCTGGGCCCCCACGACCGACTTCGACACGGCGCTGGCCGAGACCGTCGCCTGGTACCGCGACCGGCGTGACTGGTGGGAGCCCATCAAGAGCGGCGAGTACCTGACCTACTACCAGACCCAGTACGGCGCCCGGACCTGACGTCTCGGGCGCGCGTGGGCGCCCTCGGGCGGCGCGCGGAGGTGGAAGGAAGCCGCCCGGCGACGTCGAACCTCGCGGATTTGCAGGGACGACCCCCCATGGAAGACTGTGCGCCCGTGCTCGGTTCCGTCACACGACATCCGATGGTCCTGATCGTCGCCCTCCTCGGCGTGGCGGCGCCCGCCCTGGGCCTGACCCCTGCGCCACCCGCGACCAGCGGGCTTCCGATGGCATCGGCCGCCCCGGCGCCAACGCCCAAGCCCAAGGTCGCGAAGAAGAAGCCGCTGCCGCGCTACGTGTTTACGTTCGAGGGCCGCGGGTTCGGGCACGGGGTCGGGATGTCCCAGTACGGCGCGTACGGCGCTGCCCGCGCCGGGCGTACCGCCCAGCAGATCATCGCGTTCTACTACCGGGGGACGTCCATCTCGGTCCTGCCCGTGACCCCGGTCCGCGTGCTGCTCGCCACCGGCGCGCGGACGCCCCGGATCAGCGCTGACGGACCGTGGGGCGTCGCCGCCGAGTCGAACCCGCTCGGGGTCGCCCGCGCCCTGCCTCCCGGTGGCGAGGTGACCGTGACGCGCGAGGGCCCGGCGGTCGTCGTGAGCGACGCCACCGGGGCGCAGCTCCTTCGCGCCGACGGCCCGATCCGGTTCACGCCGACGGCGCCGCAGACCACGACCAGCTTCAGGGGCGTGCGGTACCGGGGCGACATGCGCGTCGTCCCCGAGGGCACGTCGCTGTCGCTCGTCAACCACGTCGACCTGGAGCAGTACCTGCTCGGGGTCGTTCCCCGCGAGATGCCGGCAAAGTGGGGCGATGACGCCCCCGCCGCCATGCAGGCCCAGGCCATCGCCGCGCGCTCGTACGCCATGGCGACGCGCCGCGGCGCGGGGATCTTCGACATGTACGCGGACGAGCGCAGCCAGGTCTACGGCGGCGTGAGCGCCGAGGACCCGCGCGCCAGCCGCGCGGTGGTGGCGACCTCGGGCCAGGTGGTCACGATGGAGGGCCAGATCGTGACCACGTTCTTCTTCTCGACGTCGGGCGGACGCACCGAGAACGTGGAGAACGTCTTTCGTGACGGCTCCCCCCGCGCGTATCTGGTCAGCGTCGCCGACAGGACCTTCGACGCGACGTCCCCGCATCACATCTGGCGCGACCCCAAGTCGTTTACCGACGGACAGCTCGCGAAGCTTCTGGGCCTGCCCCGTCCGGTGCTCAGCACGAGGGTGCTGGAGCGCGGCAGGTCGCCGCGCGTCAAGCTCATCCGCTTCACCGCGCGAAACGGCGTCGTCAAGGAGATGCGCGGCGCCGCGGTGCGCAAGCTCCTGGGCCTGCGTGACACGTGGTTCACCCCCAAGCGGCGGCTGCGCACCCCCGCCACCCTGCGCCTCGTGGCCGCAACAATGCGCCTGAGCGAGGTCGCGTCGCCGCGGTGACGTGGCGGCTCCGCCGGAGCCTGAGTCCTCCTCCTCGCCCAGGTAGCGCTTGCGAAGCGCTGGAACGCGCCCATCTCGAGGTTCTCGAGCCCGACGAACGCCAGCAGCTCGCGGGCCCGATCGTGTGCCTCGCGCTCCTCGCGCGTGACCCGCAGGCGGTCGGAAGATCCCGCCGAACACCCCGGTCTTCAGCCGACAGTGCCGTCGAACAGGATCTCGCCGCCCGTCGGCGTGTAGACCCCGGTCAGCATGTTGAAGAACGTCGTCTTGCCAGCGCCGTTCGGCCCGACCAGGCGGACGATCTTCTGCCGCCCCGAGGAGCAACAGCCCGACGAAGGACGCCGCCTTGGGCCTGGTCCGGGACTGGAACCAGTTGCTTTTTCGCGGCTGCGGTGTCGGTCAACATGATGAGAGGAGGTCGCCCGTGAGGGGGGCCCGAAGGCCCCCCTCACCTGGGTCGTCGGACCGTTAGGCCTTTCCGACCAGCGACGCCTCGGGGGTAACCACCCTGATGGTGGTCTGCTTCTCAGCCTTGATCTGTTTCACCGTGACGCCACCGGCGTCGGTGTCGCCGTTCGCGTCCAAGCCGAACGTGCCCATGATGCCGTCGGTCACCTTCGTCTTGAACAGACTGTCCACGACGGACTGGCGGGTGCCGTCCGACGCGGCGATCGCGTCCATCAGGATCTCCGCGGACTGCGCGGCGTACGCCGAGTAGACCTGGACCTTGTCGGCTCCGCCGACCGTGGCGCCGAACTCCTCGACGAAGGCCTTGCCCTTGCCGGTGAGCTGGTCGACCGGCGGACCGGCGACGCTGACGTAGACGCCCTCGGCCGCCTTGCCGGCGTCTTTGATGATCGACTCGATCGGGGTGAAGCCGTACGGTGCGAGGATCTGGACGCTGCTACCGAGCACGGCGCGCAGGTCCCTGACCAGCTTGCCGCCGGCGTTGTCGACGATGCCGGCCAACATGACGCCGTCGGCTCCACTCGCCTTGATCGTGTTGGCGAGTGGCTCGAAGCTCGTGGACTTGGCGTCCCACTTCTGGAACCCGGCCACCGCGAGGTTGAGCTTCTCGGCCGCGTCCCGGAAGTTGTTCGCGAGCCCGGCGCCGTAGAGCTGACCGTCGTTCAGGACGAACACCTTCTTGAGCTTCAGGTCGGTCTGGGCGAACACCGCCAGGGCCGGGCCCTGGAAGTTGTCGGCCGCGACGATGCGCGCGTAGTTGCGCTTGCCGGACGGGTAGTACTTGTCGGGCTCACCCGGCTCGACCGGGCCGCCCTGCGTCAGGCCGACGTAGGTGTTGGCCGGGCTGATCATGGCGATCGACGCCGGGTTCAGGATCGGGATGATGAGCTTCGCGCAGCCCGAGTTGAACGTGCCGATGACGCCGATCACGGCCGTGTTGGCGACGTATGCGTTGGCGTTCGCCGTGCACTTCGCCGCGTCCCAGGATGCCGCCTGGGCGGTCGCGTCGTCACAGGCCTGGTAAGCGATCTTCTTGCCGCCGGCCGTGTAGTTGCGTTGCTTCATGATGAACTGGATCGCCTTGCCCATCTGCTCGGTCTGCGGGCGGGAGGCGCCCTGCAGCGGCAGGTCCGACGCGATCAGGTAATCCGCCTCGCCCTCGCCCTCGAAGATCGGCGCAGCGGGACACGACGAGGCGGGAAGGGCGGTCACGCCGCCACCGCCCGAGCCCTCGTCGTCGCCACCGCAGCCCGTGACGACGGCACCGAGTGCCGCCATGGCTACGCTGACCAGGATGGTCCGACGACCATACTTCATATGTGATGTTCTCCTCGTAGCCCTGTTGCGACCGCGAATCCCGCGCAGCTCACGCACCTGCGGGGGCACGGTCAAGTGGCCCGACGCTACCACTAGCAACTGGCGCAAATACCTGCCCGAGGGTGCTCAGGAACACCACAAAACCAATGTTTATCGAGGTAACCGGGGGAAGAGCGGCCGCTCTCCCGGAAGCGGGAATCGTCCACCCCGCTGGACGCGGGTCGGTCCGGCATCAGCTTCTGCGGCCTCGTCGCGGGGGCGCTCCCTTCACGAGGGTCTGGCCGTCGGAGCGGATTACCGGGTGTCGAGCAGCTCCGCGGCGGGCACGTCGCGCCAGACGCGAGCGGGCAACCCGGCGACGAGCTTGCCGGCCGGGACGTCCTTGGTGACGAGCGCCCCCGCGGCGACGAACGCCTCCTCGCCGATCTCGATGCCCGGCAGGATCACGCACGCGCCGCCGATCCGGGCCCCGCGGCGGATCGTCGGTCCCTTGATTTGGGTCAGGCGCGCCTCGGTGCGTCCCATGAAATTGTCGTTGGTCGTGGCCACGCACGGCGCGATGAAGACGTGGTCCTCCAGAAGCGAGTACGCCGTGATGTAGCAGTTGGCCTGGATCTTGGTGTGATCGCCGATGGACGTGTCGTTCTCGACCAGGCTGCCCCTGCCCACGATCACGCTGTCACCGATGGTGACCCGCTCGCGGATCGCGACCTGGTCGCCGATCACACAGTCGCTGCCGATGCGCGATCCGGCGAACAGGACCGAGCCGGCGCAGATCGCGGTGCCGGCCCCGATCTCGAGGGGCGCGAGCGGCTCGCGCTTGGCGGTCGAGGCCTTGCCCAGGCGCGGTTGCTTGCCGATCACGACGTTGTCCTGGATGACGCAGCCGTCGCCGATGACGGTGCCCGCGTGGATGACGACGTTGGCGCCGATCTCCACGTCCGCGCCCAGCACGACGCCCTCGCCCAGCACCAGGTTCTCGCGGCTCACGTTGCTCCTTCGATTGCGATGGGGCGGCCTGAGTCGGCCATCGAGGCGGACATCGCCTCCAGAACCTCGACCACGGCCAGGCCCGCCGCGGCGTCGGACATCGGGCGCGTGCCGTTGGCCACGCAGTCGACGAAGTGCTCGCAGACGCGGCGAAGCGGCTCGGTCCCGTCGATCTTGGGGATGCGGATGTCGCCTGAGCGCACCTGGATGTACTCGCCGTAGGTGGCGGTCCGGGTGATTGGACCCTTGTCGTAGATCGTGACCTTGCGGTCGGTCTCCATGTCGTCGAACACGACCATCCGCTCCGAGCCGATCACCGTCATCTTGCGCATCTTCTGCGGGTCGAGCCACGATAGGTGCAGATGGCCGGTCACGCCGGACGGAAAGCGCACGTGGCCGAACACCTCGTCCTCCACACCCGGCTGCAGGTAGGACGTCCCCCAGGCGGCGACCTCGTTGGGCCGCTCGCCGGCCAGCCAGATCATCACCGAGATATCGTGCGGGCCGAGGCTCCACAGCGCGTTCTCGTCGGGACGGACGATGCCGAGGTTCTGGCGGTTGCCGTACAAGTAGAACGTCTGGTCGCCCAGGACGCCCGCGTCGATCAGGTCCTTGACCGCCTGCAACCCCGGGTGGTACACGAGCAGGTGGTCCACCATCGCGATCAGGCCGCGGTCGGCGGCCAGATCGGCCACGCGGCGGGCGTCGGCAGAGGTCAGCGCGAGCGGCTTCTCCACGAACACGTGCTTGCCGGCCTCCAGCGCCCGTACGGCCAACGCCGCGTGGGTCGGCACCGACGTCGCGATCACCACGGCGTCCAGCGTGTCGTCGCCCAGCAGCTCGTCCAGGTCGCGGGTGAACGTGCTGGCGGGAAAGCCCGGACGGTGGCGCTCCAAGATCGCCTCGTCCAGATCGCAGCAGTACGCCAGATCGCAGTCGGGCAGACGGTCGAAGTTGCGCGCCAGGTTGGGGCCCCAGTAGTTGAGCCCGACCACGCCCAGTCGAACGCTCACAGCCTCCAGACCTTGCCGTCCACGTGGGGCACGACGTTGCGGAAGTCGACCACCAGGGGCGCCTCCCGCGCGATCATCTCCCAGTCGATCCCGGAGTGGGCGGTCACAACGGCGACGGCGTCCAGGTTGCGCAGCACATCCTCGGTCAAGGGAACGCTGGACAAGCCGAGCTTGGGCAGGTGCCGCACGTGCGGATCGTGGTAGGTCACCTGGGTGCCCTCCGCCGCCATCAGGTCGATGACCTTGAGCGCCGGGCTCTCGCGCATGTCGTTGACATCGGCTTTATAGGCGACGCCGATCACCAGCACGCGGCTTCCGTTGAGGGGCTTGCGGCGGCTGTTGAGCGCACGGGAGAGCTTGCTGACGCAGAACGCCGGCATGTGGGAGTTGATCTTGCCTGCCAGCTCGATGAACTCCGTGTGGAACTCGAACTCGCGCGCCTTCCACGTCAGGTAGAACGGGTCAATCGGGATGCAGTGCCCCCCAAGGCCCGGTCCGGGGCGAAACGCCATGAACCCGAACGGCTTGGTGGCGGCCGCGTCGATCACCTCCCAGACGTCGACGTTCATCCGGTCGCAGAGCATCGCCATCTCGTTGACCAGGGCGATGTTGACGCTGCGGAAGATGTTCTCGAGCAGCTTGGTCATCTCGGCGACCTCGGGCGTGGAGACCGCGACCAGGTTGTCGCATGCGGCACCGTAGACCTCCATCGCGCGGCGGGTGCACTCCGGCGTGAGGCCGCCGACGACCTTCGGAGTGGTGCGCGTCGTCCAGTCCACGCGTCCGGGGTCGACGCGCTCGGGCGAAAAGGCCAGGTTGAAGTCCTTGCCGGCGACCAAACCGGAGCGCTCCAGCACCGGGCCGAGCTCGTCGCGAGTCGTGCCCGGGTACGTCGTGCTCTCAAGGATCACGAGTTGGCCGGGGCGCAGGCGTTGCGCAAGGCTCTCGGCTGCGCCGATCACGGCCGACAGATCGGGCTCGCGGTGCTCGTCGAGCGGGGTGGGCAGGCAGATGATGACGGTCTCCACCCACCGCATCGCGTCCCACGACGTGGTCGCGCGGACCAGCCCGCCGGCGACCAGCGGACCCAGCCGGTCGGAGTGGATGTCGTCGATGTAGGACTCGCCGCGGTTCAGCATGTCGACCTTGGACTGCACGGCGTCCAGGCCGAGCACGGAGACGCCCGCCTCGGCGAGCGTCGTGGCGAGCGGCAGCCCGACGTATCCCATCCCGATGACGCCGACCTGTGGCGGGTGGTCGGTCACGGTGACGGCAAGTAGGTGTCAGGTCGCATCGGGGCGGTATCGTAGCCAAGATGGCGGAGACAATGCTTGCGGGGCTCCCGCGGATCGCGAGAGTCGTCGAGGAAATTCGTCTCCGCGGATGGCTGGTGCTGTCCGTCGCCTGCGCGGTGGCCGCGTGGTGGGCCATCCAGTGGCTCCTCGATCAGCCCCTGCAACCGGCACGCACCTGGCTGATCGCGCTGGTCGTCGCGGTGCTGACCGCGGTCGCCGCGCTGGTCAATGTGCCGCGCCGGGTCCGGCAGGGTCTGGTCGCCCCCAGGTTCCCGACGGCGCGCGTGGTCTACGAGACCCGTGCGGACGGACGTGACCGGCGCATCAGGCTGAGCGGCGCGGTGTTCCTGTCGGCCGTGGTGATTCTGATGTTCGACCGCCTGGCGGGGTGGGAGGGGATCACCGCCGGCGTGCTCGTCGGCGCCACCATCGGCATGGGCGGCGCGGACCTGCTGGAGGCCAGGCGGTGGGACCGGGCCGAGCGCGAGCGCGAGTCGGAGCTGTACGTGCGGATCGGGCCGACCGCGCTGGTGGCGAGCTACGCCGAGGCCGAGATCTACGAGGTGCCGACGCCCCCTCACGACACGGCCGTCGGATGGTGAGCGCCGACTTCGAGGCCATCGTGATCGGCTCGGGCTCGGGGGGACGCGCCGTTGCGGGCAACCTGGCCGACGCGGGAATGGCGGTCGCGATGATCGAGGCGGATCGCGTCGGGGGCGAGTGCCCATACTGGGCGTGCATGCCGTCCAAGGCACTGCTGCGGCCGGTCGAGGCGGTCGCCGCCGCGCGCGCCGTGCCGGGCGTCGCGGCACGGATCGCCGAGTGGGAAGCGGTCGTGGCCTTTCGCGACGACGTCACGTCGTCGCTGGACGACCGCGAGAAGGCCGCCAGGTACGCGCAGCGCGGCGTGACGATCATCCGTGGGCGTGCGCGCGTGATGGGCCCGGGGCGGGTCGAGGTCGACGGGCGGACGCACACGGCGCCCCGCGTGGTGATCGCCACCGGCAGCCGGGCGGCGATCCCGCCGATCGACGGGCTGCAGCAGACCGGCTACTGGACCAACCGGGAAGCCATGGAGCTGCGCGAGGTACCGGACCGCACCGCGGTGCTGGGCGGCGGGCCGGTGGGCATCGAGATCGCGCAGATGCTCGCCCGCTACGGCAGCCGCGTCGTCCTGATCGAGTCGGGCGACCGATTGCTGGACCGGGAAGAGCCACGCATCGGCCCGATCCTCGCCCAGCACCTGGTCGCGGACGGCATCGACGTGCGCCTGGCGAACCGGGTCGCGCACGTCGCGCGCGACGGCGTGGACGTGCGCGTCCACTGCGCGGACGGGTCCGTCGTCACCGTCTCGCAGCTCGTGGTCGCCACGGGCCGGACGCCCAACGTCGAGGACCTCGGGCTCGAGACCGTCGGCATCGCGCCGGGGGAGCGCGGTATCGACGTCGACGAGCGCTGCCGCGCGGCCGACGGCGTCTGGGCGGTCGGGGACGTCACGAGCCAGGCGCAGTTCACCCACGTCGCCGCCTACCAGGGCCGGATCGCCTGCGCGGACATCCTGGGGCACAAGGCGCGCGCCGACTACCGCGCGGTGCCGCGCGTGGTGTTCTGCGATCCCGAGGTCGCGGCGGTCGGACTCACCGCAGCCCAGGCCGCCGAGGCGGGGCTGGCCACCGTCGCCGCCACCGTGGACCTGGGCGAGGGCGAGCGCGCCCACACGTACGGCCGCGACGTCCAGGGGTGCGTCGGCGTGCTGGCCGACACGCGCAGCCGCACCCTGATCGGGGCCTACGCGGTGGGCCCTCACGCCGGCGAGTGGATCCACATGGCCGTGCTGGCCGTCAAGGCGCAGATCCCGATCGACGTCCTGCGCGACACCATCGTCCAGTTCCCGACCTTTTCGGAGTCACTGGTGACCGCCGCCCGCGCGCTGGAGATGTGACCGGGCGGGCACGTTGTCGGAAGGGTCATTTCGCCTCGCGCGATCCCGCCTGGGCAAAGGGATCACGGGGCAATCGTGTCAGGCACGCTTTACCGAACGTTAACGTAGCGGGAGGGTCAGGCCGAGGCCAGGATCGCGTGCGCGATCCGCTCCGCCGCGTTGCCGTCGCCGTAGTAGGGCGGGCGCTCGGCAGGGGTGGTGCGCTTGGCGAGGGCGGCGCGCACGTTGTCCGCGTCCATCCCGGCCAGGTGGTTGAATCCGCCGTCGACGGTCTCGGCCCACTCGGTCTCGTCGCGCAGCGTCACGCAGGGGATGCCGTGAAAGTACGCCTCCTTCTGCACGCCGCCGGAGTCGGTCACCACGGCGCGCGACGCGACCAGCAGCGCCGTGAAGTCCAGGTAGCCGACCGGCGGCGCCAGGTGCAGGTCGGGGATCGCCGCCAGGTGCTCCCACAGACCTGCCTGCTCGAGCTTGGCGCGGGTGCGCGGATGCACCGGGAAGATCGCCGGCTCGCCGATCGCGCCCAGAACCGTGACGAGCGCGGCGAGGGCTTGCACGGAGTCGGTGGCGGCGGCGCGGTGGACCGTGACCAGGACGTACTTGCCGGATTCAAGGCCGAACACGCCGGGCCCGGGACGCCGCGCCGCGAGGGGCGCGAACAGCAGCGCCGCGTCGTACATGACGTCGCCCACCTGGTGCACGCCGTGGGTGATGCCCTCCCGCTCCAGATTCGCCACGGCCAGGTCGGTCGGGCAGAACAGCAGCTCGGACAGGTGGTCGGTCGTCACGCGGTTCTGCTCCTCCGGCATCGTCCGCACGAACGAGCGCAGGCCCGCTTCGACGTGTGCGACCGGCACGCCCGCCTTGGCGGCCGCCAGCGCCCCGCCCAGCGTGGTCGTCGTGTCGCCGTACACCAGCACCAGGTCGGGGTGCTCCGCCTCGATCAGCGGCTCCAGCCGCTGCAGGATCAGCGCGAGCTGGACGGTCGGGCTGCCCGGACCCACCTGCAGGGCGTGATCGGGCGCCGGGATGTCGAGCTCGTCGAAGAACAGGTCGGCGAGTTCGGGGTCGTAGTGCTGCCCGGTGTGGACCAGCACCTCGTCCACGTGCTGTCGCAAGGCGCGGCCGAGGGGCGCCGCCTTGACAAACTGGGGTCGGTTGCCGACGATCGAGAGGAGCTTCAGAGCCCGATGCCCAGGTCGCTGACCTTCTGGGTGATCACGGTGAAGCGCCCGGTGGCCACCAGGATGCCCAGCCCGATGGTGATCGCGCCTGCGACCAGGTTGATGATCCGCCAGTGGTCGCGGATCTTGCGGGAGATGGACATGGTCTGGGTCAAGAAGAGACCGGCGAGCAGGAACGGGATGCCGAGACCCAGAGCGTACGTGAACAGCAGCGACGCTCCGGTCTTCGGCGACTGCGTCGGCACCGCCAGCGACAGCACCTGACCGAGGAACGGACCCGTGCACGGCGTCCACGCGACCGCGAACGCCGCGCCGGCGAGCGCCACGCCCGCGAGGGTCGACGGGCGGCGGATCATCGCCAGGCGTTTCTCGCCCTGCAGAAAGCCGATGCGGGGCAGGAAGACCATCAGGATCCCCATCGCGATCAGGAGCGCGCCGCTGACCA
>JBKKDD010000247.1:0-11926 GCA_046708705.1 Miltoncostaeaceae bacterium
GCGTGGAGATCATCGGCCACGTTCAACGGAGACCGCACATCCTTGTCGCCGTACAAGAGCAGCGTCGGCACGTCGATGCGCGGAAGTACGTCGCGGAGGTCGGCTTCCGCGAACGCGCGGGCCATCAGCCGAACCCCGGCCGGATGAAACTCGGACAGCATCGCCCGGACCTCGTCGACCACCTGTGCCGGCGCCGATTCCGACAGAAGGGTCGGAAGCCATGCGTTCGCGAACTGATCCGGCGGCAGGTCGGCTTGACGCACGGTCTGCCGAAGACGCTGTTCGACAACATCTGCGGGAAGAGAGCCGGCCCACCCGGCATAGGCCGAGGCCAGCACGAGCGACCTCGGGATCGAGGGATGACGGCGACAGAGCTCGAGGGCAAGCCCTGCGCCGAACGACAGCCCGCCCACGTGCGGTCGTCCCAAGCCCAGCCCGTCCACGAACGCGGCGAGACAATCCGCGTAGTCCGGCAACCGGAACGTCTCGGGTGGATCCGATGACTGGCCCGAGCCGGGCGCGTCCCACCCCACCACCGTGAACTCGTCCGACAGGCCCTCGATCTGGCGGCGCCACTCCCGGCTGTTACAGGGGAGACCATGCAGAAGAACGAGCGGCGGCCCCTCGCCCTTTCGTTCATAGGCGATCTGGAGATCCCCTACCTCGATCAAATCCAAGTGAACTGCTCCGGGTTCGGTGGAGCTCGGTGGGTTGGATTCATTGTGCCGTTCGAGGCTGGCCTGCGCGCCCCCAACAGACGCCGGCCGGCCTCGGCGGGCCCGAAAGGCCCGCGAGTGGTTGAGTTGATGTGATGATCTTGACCTCGGAGAAGCGGCTCCGGTGTGGCGCCAGAAAGCGCAGGAGGTCAGGGACCCGATCCCCGCTGAGCAAGTCGTCTTCCACGCCGCGACAGTCACGCACGTCGACTCGACCGGGCTCGACGCACTGACAAGGCGTTGCCGGGGAGTTCCGCCGGACAGGATCGCACGCTCGGTGGCGCGGATGAAGGCGCCGGTGAAGCGACGCCTTGAGGACGTCGGGGTGACCGACGAGACCGGCGAGGAGCGTTCCACCCGACCGCCCGGCCGCGGTCACCGAGGGCCGCTCTGATTGCGGCCCTCGGCGGTTCCGGCGTCAGCTCGTGGCGGCGCCCTCGGGCGCGAGTCCCAGTTGCGACATCATCCCCAGCTGGTCGTAGTAGACACGGTGGCTCTGGATCAGCCCGTTGTGTACGGTCAGGGCATCGCACCCGCGCAGGGTCATGCGCTTGCCCGTCGCAGGGATCGTGCCCTCGGGTGTTTCCAGCGGTCCGGAATGCGTCCCTGCGGCGCTCCACTCGTTGATCGCTGTATCGCCGGCCTCGGCCTTGAACTCGTCCTGACCCTGGAGATCGGGGAACGCCTCGAAGAACGCTCGCCAGTACTCGACGATGGCCTCGCGGCCCTTGAACTCCCCGGCGGGCTCGCTGAAGATCGCCCCGTCGTCATAGAACGCTCCGATCGCCTCGGCATCGTGCGCGTTGATCGCGTCCGTTAACCGGTCGGAGATCTCTCGTGCGGTTGGCATCTGCCTCACCTCCTTGCGAGCACCTTACGTCGATGACGACGTCTTTTCAAGAGGCGTTGCCCCAGCTCTGCGTGGAGCAGCCCGTGCTTCATCGCGAACAGGCTCGCCCCAGCGTGGGCGTCGCGTCGAGCTCGGGTAGGGCGACCGGCGCGATCCCGCAGAAGCGATCGACGAGGTCGGGATCGAACTGCGTGCCCGCGGCGGCCTCTCGCCACCTCGATTGCGCGCTCTCCGCCGAGCCGGTACCAGGCCACAGTGAGATCGGCGAGCTGCAGATGCGCGCAGCCAGGGCGAGTTCATCGTCACCGACGCGGGCCCGGTCCACTCGAGGCCGGCAGCGCGCCAGCCACGAGGGGGCCGCGAGACGTGCGAGGGACACTTTCGCGAACAAGGGCGCGGTGAGAATTCTGCGATACGCTCATCAGTGCCCATTACTGCCTGTCGCGGAAGGGAGAGGGGGATGAGCCAATTGTCCCCGACGACGAGCGCACGATTCCGAACAGCCGTCGTTGTCATCGCCCCGGCGGTATTCCTGGTGGGATTCCTCTCCCACCCGTATGTCGCGAGACCGACCGATGAGGCAGCGCTTGCTGCGGCGGTCGCCTCCGACACGACACGCTGGGGGCTGTCGCATCTTGCGATCGCCATCGGGTACGGGCTCATAGCGCTCGCTTTTCTTGCAGTCCGGAGCTACCTGCGCGAGGCGGGCGAGGAACGCTGGAGTGCCTTGGCGCTCCCGTTCATCATCATGGGCTGCTCGCTGTTCGTGGTCCTTACGGGAATGGAGTTCGCGCCTCTCGCCGCTGCCGAAGCGGGTGGCGACGTCGAGGCGGCGCAGTCCGAGATCATCCCATGGTTCGTACCGATCCTCGTGACCGGCGGGGTGAGCTTCACGCTCGGAGCTCTCGGCTTCGCGATGGGGATTCTGCGGAGTGGCGTGCTGAGCGCGCCCCTGACCCGGGTCGTCGTCGGGGCGCTTGTCGTGATGGCCGCCGCGCGCTTCGTTCCACTGGGCGCCGCGCAGTACGTGATCGGCATTGCCGGCGTGGTGGCGCTGTGGCCGCTGGCATCCGAGATGTGGAAGCATCCGGAGCCGCGACCCGCGGGAAAGCCCCGATCGGTGCCGGCCACCTGACGACACCGAGCGGTGGATGGCTCTAGCCGTCTTGGCCGAGGCGCTCCAGCTCCTTGATGGAGGCGACCGGATCATCTGGTCGGTGGTCGCTATGGGCACGGCGATGTTACGAAGCGGCCTGGTATCGAAGGTCGTGGGCCATCTCGTTCATGAAGCCAGCCCGAGCCCGTACACGCCCAGAAGGGCGCCGCCGCCGCAAGCGACGCGGACGAGCCCGCGAGGACGAGGATCGAGGCGAGCGCCGGGCCGACGCAGGGGGTCCAGCAGAAGGCGAACGCCACGCCGAGTGCGACCGGGCCGCCGCGGCGTCCCGCCGCCCCGCGGAGCCGCTCCGGCCAGCCGCTGCCGAGCGACCCCGACCACCCGACGCCGAGCATCGCCAGTCCGAACACGACGATCAGGCCCCCGGCGATCCGGTCGAGCAACAGACGGTGATCGTCGAGGAAATCCCCCGACGACTGACGCGCTCGCCCCGAGCGCCATCAACACCGCGAGGACCCGCCAGGAACAGGGCGGCGGCGAGGGCGGCGCGCTGGCCGATGCCGGCGCCGCGGGTCTGGAGGTCGTCGAACGCGACGCCGCTGACGGTCGACAGATACCCGGGGACCAGGGGGAGCACGCACGGCGAGATGAACGAGACGACACCGGCGGCGAACACGAGCGCGAGCGACACACCGGCGATCTCCATCAGCGTCCCGCCGCCTCAACCGCCCGGGTCAGCTGCGCGACCGTCTGGGCGCCGGTGAGCCTCGCGGCGATCCGCCCCTGCGCGTCGATGACGTAGGTGGTGGGAAGCCCCGGGATCGCATACCGGTCGCCGAGCTTCCCCGCCGGGTCGCGGAGGTTGGGGAAGCGCCAGTCGAACTCCCGGACGAACGCGAGCGCGTCGCGCTTTCGGTCCTGGTAGTTGACGCCCACCGGCCGCGCACCTGCCGGTTGCTGGCGGGCGAAGCGGGCCAGGTCGAGCGCCTCCCGCCGGCACGGGACGCACCATGAGGCCCAGAAGTTGACGACGACCGGCGTCCCGCGGAGCGCGGTGAGCGACACCGCCGGTGGCACGAGCACACCGCCGGACAGCGCGGGGCCGGGGAGCGTCGCTCGGGGTCGATGCGGCCGGTCGGATCGAGTCCCTCGTCCGGCGGCGGTCCGCATCCCCCCTCCCGCACCTTCTCAAGGATGGTAGAGGGGAACGCCGGTACCGCCGGACAGCCCTCGCCTCACAGGGGGCTGCTCCGTCGGTGGCGCTCCCGCCGATGGCCGCTACTCGCGCACGACTGCCAAACCGTCGGATAGGGTGCCGCTGACGCGCTTGTGAGGCAGGATGACCGAGCTGCTCCAGACGACAATCGACGGTCTCTCCATCGGGTCGATCTACGCCCTCGCGGCGATCGGCCTCACGCTCGTCTACGGGATCCTGAAGCTCGTGAACTTCGCCCACGGAGACTTCATGACGCTCGGCGGCTACGTCGCGTTCGCGGTGAACGTGAGCGCGGGAGTCAATATCGGGGTGGCGGTCCTGGCCGCGCTGGCGGCCGTGGCGATGCTCGGGCTGGGCTCGGAGTACGCCATCTGGCGCCCCATGCGACGGCGCGGCGCGGGGATGCTGCAGCTCCTGCTCCTCTCCCTGGGGTTTGCCTTCGTGATCCGGTACATGATCCAGTTCCATTGGACCGGGCAACTCCGGACGCTGGACGTCGACGCGACCAAGGCGTTCCACCCCGGCGACCTCACGATCAGCTACGTACAGCTCATCGTCATCGTCGGGGCCGGGGCGATCCTCGCCTTCGTCGCGATCCTCCTGAAGACGACGATGCTCGGGAAGTCGATGCGCGCCCTCGCCGACAACTTCGACCTCGCGGAGGTGTCGGGGATCGACACCTCCCGTGTCATCGCCGTGACGTGGCTCCTCGCCGCGGGGCTCGCCGGGCTCGCGGGCGTCGCGACCGCGATCTACCAGTCGCTCCTCACGCCCGACGCCGGCTTCGTGCTCCTCTTATCGGTGTTTGCGGCCGTCATCGTCGGTGGCATCGGCAACGCCTACGGCGCGCTCGCCGGAGGTTTGCTGATCGGCCTGGTTCAGGAGTGGTCCACCATCGGCGGCCTCGTCCCGGTGGAGTACAAGGAGACGGTCGGCTTCGCGATCCTCATCCTGGCGCTCCTCATCCGTCCCCAGGGCATCTTCGGGCACGCGGTACGCACCGCATGATCGGGACGACCTGATGGACGCCCTCCTCGCGATCGGCTTCTGGTACCTGGTGCTCACGTTCGCCGGGGTCAACGCGATCTTCGTGCTGGGCCTCCAGGTGCAGGTCGGCGAGGCGGGGCTCCTCAACTTCGGCCACGTGGCGTTCATGCTCGTCGGCGCCTACGGCATGGGCCTCTTGGTGACGAACGGCATCACCATCTGGGTCGCGATCCTGGTCGCGATCCTGCTTGGCGCGCTGCTCGGCGTGCTGCTCGGCATCCCGACCCTGCGGCTTCGCGCCGACTATTTCGCGATCACGACCATCGCCGCCGCCGAGATCTTACGGTTCGTCGCCCTCAACGAGGATGGCGCGACCGGAGGGCCCCAGGGGCTCATCAACGCGAGCGGCCCGTGGCGGGACTTCAATCGCGACGTCCTGTCCTTCTTCTCGGACACCGTCGGAGTCGATCTCGACCGGCGGGTGCCGCTTCTGGTCCTCACCTGGCTCGTGGCGGTGGTCATCGGGCTCCTGCTCATCCTCGTGACCCGCACCCCCTGGGGGCGCGTGCTGCGCGCGGTGCGCGAGAACGAGGAGGCGGCCGCGGCCGTCGGGAAGCACGTCTTCTCGTACAAGTTGCAGGCCCTCGCCCTGGGTGGGGCCATCGGGGCGGTGGCGGGCGTGATGTTCACGTTCGCCTCGACCTCGCTCTTCCCCGGCGACTTCCAATCCATCGTCACGTTCATCGGCTTCGCGATTCTCATCCTGGGCGGGATCGGAAGCTATCTCGGCGTCATCGTGGCGTCGATCGTCATCGCGTTCGTCATCTCGGGATCGCGGCTGCTCGACTTCCCGATCGACGCCGAGAAGGTCGCGGCGCTGCGCTTCGTGATCGTCGGGCTCATCATCATGGCGGTGATGGCCTTCCGGCCGCAGGGCATCTTCGGCAAGAAGGAGGAGCTGCATCTCGACTCCTGATCCCATGACGCCGCTTCTTGTGGTGGAGGGCGTCGAGCGACGCTTCGGGGGGCTGCGCGCCGTCGACGGGGCCAGCTTCTCCGTGAGGCCGGGGACCGTGACCGCGCTCATCGGACCGAACGGCGCCGGCAAGACGACGCTCTTCAACGTCATCAGCGGCTTCACCGCCCCCGACGCCGGAACGATCCGGTTCGACGGCGAGGAGATCGCGGGGCGGGCGCCGCACGAGATCGCCAAGCGGGGCCTGGTGCGAACCTTCCAGCTCACCCGGGTCTTCGGCAAGATGAAGGTCCTGGACAACGTGGTCATCGCGGCGCGGGACCAGCCGGGAGAGAAGCTGGTCCAGGCGGTCTTCCGTCCAGGGAGATGCCGTCGACGCGAGCGCGAGGTGCGTGAGCGCGCGGTCGCGATGCTCGATCAGGTGGGGCTGGCGGAGAAGGCCGACGACTACGCCGCGACGCTGTCCGGCGGGCAGCGAAAGCTGCTCGAGCTGGCCCGGGCGCTCATGACGGAGCCGCGGATGGTGATGCTGGACGAGCCGATGGCCGGCGTGAACCCGACGCTCGGCCGGCGCCTCCTCGCGTATCTCGACGAGCTCAGGGACCGGGAGGGTATGACCGTCCTCTTCGTCGAGCACGCCATGGACGTCGTCATGGGGGTCTCGGACGAGGTGGTGGTGATGTCGGAGGGTCGGGTCATCGCGCACGGCGCCCCGGACCTCGTGCGGGCCGATCCGCGGGTGGTTGACGCCTACCTCGGCAGCGAGCCGGTGAGCGCATGACCGAGCCCGGCGCGCCGCCCGCCGCCGCGGCCAGAGCGGGCGGCCCCGACGGTCGCGAGCTCCTCCTCTCGGCGGAGGGTCTCGTCGGTGGCTACCTGCCCGAGGTCGACATCCTGCGGGGCTGCTCGCTCGAGGCGCGCGAGGGCGAGATCGTCGTCGTGGTCGGGCCGAACGGGGCGGGGAAGTCGACCCTCATCAAGGCGATGTTCGGCCTCGTCGCGCTGCGCGAGGGCCGGGTGACGCTGCGCGATCACGACGTCACCCGGGCGCCGCCCCACCGCATCACGGCGAGGGGGATGAGCTACGTGCCGCAGGTGGCGAACGTCTTTACCACGCTCACCGTGCAGGAGAACCTCGAGGTGGGGGGCGTGCTCAGGCGGGGGGCCTTGAGACGGCGCCTCGACGACATGTACGCGCTCTTCCCGCGACTGGCGGAGCGCCGGCGCCAGCGTGCGGGGACGATGTCGGGCGGCGAGCGCCAGATGCTCGCGATGGCCCGGGCGCTCATGCCCGAGCCGTCGGTGCTGCTCCTCGACGAGCCCTCCGCGGGGCTTGCGCCCCAGATCGTGGGGGAGGTGTTCGACACCTGCAGCGGGATCAACCGTGCCGGGATCACGATCGTGATGATCGAGCAGAACGCCCGCCGGGCGCTGGCGTTCGCCGATCGCGGCTACGTGCTGGAGGGCGGCCAGAACCGCTACACGGGGACCGGCCGGGAGCTGCTCGACGACCCCAAGGTGGCCGAGCTGTACCTCGGCGGCACCTCGCTCGAGACGCCGCAGGACGAGCCCCCGGGGGCGCCGCGTGGCGACGCCCCCGGGAGCGGATGACGCCGGGACCTACCCTCCTGCCTTGAGGATCTCGGTGCCGTCCACGAGCTTGCCGTCCTTGTACTGCCAGATGACGTAGTCGCCGACACCCGGGTCGCCGTTCTCGGCTAGATCGATGGGGCCCGAGCCGCCCGTGTAGTCGATGTCCTCGCCTGCCTTCAGCGCGGTGAGCGCGTCTGCGAGCTGCTCGAACGTGTACACGGTGCCCGGAGGCCCGGAGACCTCGCGCACCTTGGCGGCGATGTCCGCCGGAGCGCTCGATCCGGCCGCGACGGCCGCGAGACCGCAGAGCACCGCGGCGTCGAACATCTGGAAGTCGAAGGTCTGCCGGGGGCCGAGGTTGCCGGCATCCCACAGCTTCTGGAACGCGGGCGCCAGCGTGTTTCCCTTGTCCGTGGGCGCGGTGCCGCGCAGTCCCTCCGTGGTTTCCCTCCCGGACTTCTTCGGCAGGTCCTCGGACCTGAGGCCGTCCGTGCCCCATGTCGCCTTCGGATCGAAGTTGCCGGTTCGCGCGAGCGCGGGGCCGAGCTTGGCCCACTGCTCGGGGTAGGTGAAGATCGCGACGGCGGCAGGGTCGCCGCCGGTCATCTGGCGCGCCTCGGCGTTGTAGCTCGCCGCCTTGGGGTTGAAGATCACGCGGGCGCCGATGGTTCCGCCCAGCTTCTCATAGGCGGCGGTGAAGTCCTTGATGAGCCCGGTGCCGTACGCGTCGTTCTGGCCCGCGACGTTCACCTTGCCGCCCTGGGTCTCCTCGTGGATCTGCTGCGCGAGCACCGGCCCCTGCAGCGAGTCGGGCGGCACCACCCGGAAGACGGTGCCGGTGTCCGTGACCTGGGCACGAACGGACGAGGCCGTGGAGGAGGGGGTGATGATCGGAATGCCCGCGTCCACCGTGACGTTCTGGGCCACCGAGATGACCTCGTCGCTCCCCATCGGGCCGGCGATGCACTTCACGCCGTCGGATTCGACCACCTTGGTCGCCGCCTCCTGCGCCGACCGGGCGAGGGACTCGCTGTCGGCTGCGACGCTCGTCACGTCGAGACTGACACCCGAGGCCTGTGCCGCCTTGTTGAGCTCGGCGACGCCAAGCTCGGCGCCCTTCTGGGCCGGGCCGCCGTAGGGGGCGAGCTCGCCGGTCAATGGCACCAGGATCCCGATCTTCAAGGCTCCCACGTCGCCACCCCCGCCTCCGCCACCGCCGGAGTCACTGTCCCCGCATCCCGCCGCAACGGTGCCGAGCGTCACAGCCGCCGCAAGGGCCGCCGCCGCCGGCCATCTGGATCGTCTCATTCCCTCCTCCTCAACGTGTTGAGGGCGCCGGGGTGGGTGAGCCCCACGTCGGGTAGCCCGGATGTGAGGGAAATCTACCCGGTAAGCGTGGGCGGTGGACACCTTCGCCTCATTCCGCGACACCTTCACCGAGCGCATCCGTCAGCTGCCCCACATTCCCAGCCCGCACGGACGCGTGGTCCCACCTTCAATGACGGCATCACGAGACGGGCTGCCGACGTCACGCACCCGGCCCCCAGGTGAGATTGCCGGCTCTTCCGATCGGAGTGTGGCGCGAGGGGTGGTGAGTAGCGGCCGGGCGGGCGTCAGGGGCTCCGGTCATCGTTGCGGCTGACGAAAGCTGGCGACGATGAGGAGGCCCCTGACGTGTCTGACGCTACCGGCGTTGCGGAGGCGATGCTCGGCCTGCCCGGGTTCCGGGTGGTGGAGGTCGAGGAAGCCGCTTGCGAGGTGGTCATCCGCATTGAGATGACCACCAGGCTCGTTGGTTGTCCGGGGTGCGGGGTGGTGGCCCGCGCGCATGGTCGGTTTGAGGTCGACTACCGTGATCTGGCCGTCTTCGGCCGCCCGGCGAGGCTTCGCTGGAGCAAGCGGCGTTTCCGCTGCGAGGAGCCTGAGTGCCAGGTGCGCACCTGGACCGAGACCTCGCCCGCGTTCTCCGGGCGGTGCGTTTTGACGAGGCGCGCCGGTCTGGAGTGTTGCCTGCAGGTCGGGCGGAACGCACGCCCGGTCTCCCAGATGGCGCGCGAGTTGGGCGTCTGCTGGGACACGGTGATGGAGGCGGTCCGAGAGCACGGCGAGCCTCTCGTCGACGATCCCGGCAGGGTCGGCGAGGTGCGGATGCTCGGGATCGATGAGACGACCTGGCTTTCGGCGACCCGGGATCATGCGACGCTGTATGCCAGCGGTCTGGGCGACCTCGACGCCAGGGTCGTGATCGACGTCACTGAGGGGAACACCAGCAACGACCTGGGTTGTTGGCTCGACGCCCAACCGGTTGAATGGCTCGAGCGGATCCGCGTAGTGGCGACGGATCTGGCCGAGTCCTACCGCACCGGGCTCGACGGCAAGCTCGACGAGGGTGCGCGGTTTTTCGTGTTTGCCGTTTGATTGTTCATTTGGGGATGCGGTCTTCGAAGTGGATACGGAAGATGCCCATCGCCCGGCTCCAGTTGTAGCAGCTGCGCCAACTGGTTTTCGCGCGTTCGATCGCGAGCCAGATCAGGCGTAGGGCAGCGTCGTCGTTGGGGAACTGGCCTCTGGTCTTGATGGTCTTTCGGATCTGGGAGTGCAGGCTCTCGATCGTGTTCGTCGTGTAGATGATGCGGCGTACCTCGTTGGGGAACGCGAGGAACGGGGTGATCTGGTCCCACGCGCGGTGCCACACCGCGATGGCGTTCGCTCGGCTGGGGTTGTCGGCCCACTCGGCCTCGAGCTCGTCGAGCACCGCGAGCGCCGCTTGGGCGTCGGGGGCGGTGTAGATGCGTTTGAGCTCTGCGGCGCAGCGTTTGCGGTCCTGGTAGCTCAAGTACCGCAGGGATTGGCGGATGACGTGCACGATGCACGTCTGGTGGATCGCGTTCGGGAAGACCGCTTCGATCGCTTCGGTGAACCCCGCCAGCCCGTCGGTGCAGCAGATGAGGATGTCGCGGACCCCCCGGTTTTTCAGGCCGGTGAGTACCCCCGTCCAGAAGCGGGCGCCTTCGGTGTTCTGGATCCAAAGGCCGAGGACGTCGCGCTCACCGTCGGTGTTGATACCGATCGCGGTGTACACCGCCTTCTTCCTGACGACGGCCTGGTCGCGGATCGCGACCATCATCGCGTCGAGGTAGACGACGACGTACACCTCCTCAAGCGGACGTGATTGCCAGGCGCGCACGTCGTCTTGGATCGAGGCGGTGACCTCCGAGATCAGGCCTTCTGAGACCTCCACGCCATACAGATCGTGGAGATGGCGGCGGATGTCGCGGGTCGTCATCCCGCCGGCATACAACGCGAGGATCTGGTCGTCGAACCCGTCGAACGACCGGGCGTGCTTCGGCACGACACGCGGCTCGAACTCACCCGAACGGTCACGCGGGATCTCAACCGTCAACGGCCCGTCGACGGTCCTGAGCGTCTTCTGGCCGGCGCCGTTACGACGGTTCGATTGCCCGTCCGGTGGCCGCCGGCCCGGCCCGTAGCCGAGGTGGCTGGAGAGCTCCGCCCCGGCAGCACGCTCGATCAAACGCCGGCGAAGTTGGTTCAACAATCCGTCCGGGCCCGTCAGATCCGCCGGGTCACGGCCCTCCAACAACCGGTCGACAAGCTCATCAGGGATATCGGGAACATCGGGAACACCCATCACAGGGCTCCTTCCTGGCCGCTCCTGTTGAGATCGCGCCCCATCGGCTACGCCGACCGGTCACGACCTCAACAGGCCACAGCCTGCCAGGCAAACACAGAAATCCGCGCACCACCAGCTCGACCACGCGCTCAGGGTCGCCGACCCATTCCACGTCGTCAGGGTCGCCAACCGCTGCTCGACAAGGTGCGCCGGCGGGTGCAAAACCAGACGCTCGGACATCGCGGCCGCAAGCGCGACCCGCTCTATCGGATTCCGCAAGCTGCTGCTCAAAGGAGCCGAGCGGCTCGACGGAACCGGCCTTGATCGGATGCTGCTCGAGACGCGCCTCGGCGATCCCGACGAAGACGTGCTCGGCGCGTGATGCGCGAAGGAATCGGTCCGCGACGTCTACCTCACCGACAACCCGGCCGACGCCGAGCTCTTGCTCGACAAGGCGATCGAGGGCTGCCGCAACGACTGGGTCGATGAGATCCGCTCGCTCGGACGCACCCTCACCCGCTGGCGCGCAGAGATCCTCAACCACCACCACACGGGAGCGTCGAACGGACCAACCGAAGGGCTGAACCTCCTCGTCAAGAAGGTCAAGCGCGCCGGCCACGGCTTCCGCTGCTTCGCCAACTACCGGCTACGGATCCTGCTGCACGCCGGCGGCGTCAACTGGCCCGCCCAACGGCCGCCGGCCCCGCAGATCCGAACCCGCTCGCCACACTGAAACCGGAAGGGCCCGATTGACCCCATATCGATCTGATCGATCAGCTCCCGAGTGAGAACTGGATTTGCGTAAAAACAGTCTCCGGCATTTCGATCCTCCAATAG
>JBKKDD010000248.1:0-6982 GCA_046708705.1 Miltoncostaeaceae bacterium
GCCGGGCCGCGCGCAAAGAGGCCAAGCTGCGTGTGCGCCAGCCGCTCGCCGAGGTGGTGGTCGCGTGCGCGCCGACCGACGCCGCGGCCATGCGTGCGCACCTGGACCTCATCGCGGACGAGCTCAACGTCAAGAACGTCCGCTTCATCAGCGACCCGGCGGAGCTCGTCGACGTGACCGTCAAGCCCAACTACCGTACCCTGGGGCCCAGGTTCGGCAAGGCCATGCCCCAGGTCGCCGAGGCGTTCACCGCGCTGGACGGCGCCGAGGTGGTGCGGGCCCTGGACGCGGGCGGCGCGATCACGATCACCGTCGAGGGTCGCGACGAGTCCCTCGGCCCGGACGACGTGCTGCGCGAGGTCAGGCCAAGCGAGCGCTACGCGGTCGCCCAGGATGGTCAATTGGCTGTCGGCCTTCTGACCGATCTGTCCGAGGAACTGCGGCTCGAGGGCCGAGCACGCGAGGTCGTCCACGCGGTGCAGTCGGTCCGCAAGGCCGCCGGCCTCCGTGTCGAGGAGCGCATCCGCCTGCATCTGGACGGCTCGGGCCCGCTGCGCGAGGCGATCGACGCCCACCGCGCCGGCATCGCCACCGAAACCCTCGCGGTCGAAATCTCGGTCGGCCACGGCGCGCCCTTTGCCGGGATCCACCACGACGAGCAGCTCCTGGACGGCGAGCCCCTCGCGATCCGGATCGACCGGACCTGACCGCGCGGTTCGGGCCTGTCACAAAACAATGTGCTGTGTCCAGATGGCGAGCGAAAAGCGAGTCTGGCGACGCTTTGCAGCCGCCAGATGGCCGCAGCACTTTTGTGACAGGCCCTTAAGCTCCCCCGCCGCCCCAGGTGGCCTGCCTGCGGCCGAGCAGCACGTCCTCGTCGGCGCGCAGGCGTGACCACATGCGGTCAGAGTCCAGGTTCAAGGTGGTGATCAGCTCGTCGAGCCGCAGGACCTCGCGCGGATCTTCGATCCGCACGCCCACGATGTCGCCGTCCCCGCTCACGATCTCGACGCTCGAAAACCCGTCGACCCGCTCGGTGGACATCTTCGCGAACGGTTGACAGAACCCGATGCTGAAGTAAATCGCCATTCAGTCGCTCTCCATGTGCAGCTCGACAACGAGGCGCAGCTTATCCATCTTCGGTACGCCCACGACCCGCGCCACCTCCTCGCCGCCCGCGAACAGCAGCAGCGTCGGCAGCGACAGCACCTGGTAACGGGCGACGAGTCCGGGCGCCTCGTCCCCGTTCAGCGTGCCCACGATCAGTCGCTCGCCGAGCTCCGCCGCCAGCGACTCCACCAGCGGCGTGACCTTGCGGCATGGGACACACCACGGTGCCCAGACGTCGACCAGCACCGGCCGCTTGCCCCCGACGACCACCTCCGCCCAGTTCGCCTCGGTCAGCTCGACCAGACCCACTATGCGATCGTGATCGGCATCCCCACGGCGACCACCTCGTAGAGGGCCTCCGCGTCGGGGATCCGCATCCGAATGCATCCGTGGCTCGCGCGCGTCCCGATCGAGCTTACGGCCGGTGTCCCGTGGATGCCGACGTACTGCGCCGAGGTCCCCATCCACCGGGTGCCCAGCGGGTTGCCCGGCCCCGGCGGGATCGGGCCGAGCCCCTTGGCCCAGTCGCTGTCCGGCGGTGGCGTCCAGGTCGGGTTGCTCTGCTTGTTGACGATGCGGAACGTCCCCGTCGGGGTCGGGTAGCGGGCGGTGCCATGGGCGATCTTGAAGGTCGCCACCCGCTTGCCGTCGCGGACCACCGAGATTCGGAACGTCTTGAGGTTGACGACGAGTCTGCCCACGAACTTGGTGCGGGTCCGCAGGCCGAAGACACCCGACTTCGACAGGTCGTGTACGCGCTGGTAGTTGCGCACGCCGCGGATGGTCTGGTCGTCGTAAACGCCGGTGACCCTGGTGCGCTTGAAGCCGCGCTCGCGAAGCTGACGCTGCAGGGCCTTGACGTCGTCGCCCCGGGCGCCGCGGACGAGATCACGCGCGCCGAACTCCTCCGTGCTGTCCACGAACAGGTTGAGCGACTTCTCGGCGCGGTTGCCCGCAGGATCGCGCACGAAGACCTTGACCGTGTTGCGGCCCTGGGGGATGCGCCCGATGGTGAGCGCGAACTGCCGTCCCGCGAAGGTGACGCCGGCGACCGGGTCGCCGCTCTGGTCGAACCCGATGGATCCGGGGCGCGCCAGCACCTCGCGCCCGTTGACGGTCGCTCCCAGGATCGCGCTGACCGGTGACTCGCCGGCGATCGTCCCCGTGAAGACGGGGGCGTCGGTGTCGGTCAGTCGCGGCGGGACCTTGGCCAGGCGGAGCGTCGGCGCCTTCGTGTCGACGACTACCTTGCGGCGCGTCACCGCCGCGTTGCCGGCCGGATCGGTCGCGACGATCTTGAGCGCCACCGGTCCCTCAGGCAGCTTGGTCGTGACCCGCCACCGACCTCCGGGCGCCGCGACGCCGGCGGCTGAGCCGCCTTTCCACGAGATCGCGACGCGCGCGTCGGCCTCGCTGGTCCCGGTCAGCGCGACGGCGCGGGTGTTGACGGCCACGCCCCGCATGGGCCGGGCGACGGCGAGCATGGGGACCGTGGTGTCCACCCGGAACGTCCAGCTTCGCTCGACGTTGCGCGAGAAGACGTTGCGGGTCCCGAACCGCACCGACACCCGGTGGGCGCCCTCGGCCAGACGACCCGCGGGCAGCACCAGCCGTCCGTCCGCCGTGCGGCCCACGTTGGCGGTGCGGTCGACGCCGTCGACGAGCACGCGCAGGTCGCGCAGGCCCCGGACGTTCGCGGTGTCGAGCGCGATCAGCGGTCGCGCGGTCGCCACGGCGCTGCCGGGCGCGGGCACCGACAAGCCCAACTCGGCCCGATTGACGTACTGCTCGCCGGCGAACGCGCTGCCGGACGCGAGCGCGAGCGCGCCCGCTCCGAGCGCCACCCAACCGCCGCGCGTCATGCTCGCCATCGTTCCGACAACCGTCCCTTCGCGCCCCACGCCACCAGCCCCGCCGGATTGTAGAGCGTCCCTCCGGCGTACGCCACACACGTCGGCCATCGCGGGTCCGACGCCGGCTCAGTACATTTCGCAGGTGGTCGCGAAAGCCCTCCCCACCAACACCGCCATCGCCGAGTGCCTGGAGTTGATCGGCGACCTGCTGGAGATCGGCGGCGAGAAGTCCCGCCACCGCATCCTGGCCTACCGTCGCGGCGCCGCGCGGGTGCGGGCGGCGGGCGAGTCCGTGGCCGAGCTCGCCCTGTCCGGTCGCGCCGTCGAGCTGCCCGACATCGGCGGAACGCTGCAGGACAAGATCGTGGAGCTGGTGCAGACCGGTCAGATCGCCGCGCTGGAGCGCATCCGGACCGACCTTCCCGAGGGTCTCGTACAGATCGCCCGCCTTCAGGCGCTGGGACCCAAGCGCGCGCGGGCCATCTGGGACACGCTCGGCATCTCCGATCTGGACGGACTGCGCCCGGCCGTCGCCGACGGACGCCTGGCAACCGTGCCGGGGATCGGCGCCACCGTCGTCACCCAGGTCGCCGAGCAGTTGGCGGCACTGGCCACGGGCGGGAGCGTCGACCAGCGGGCGCCGCTCGGGCGGGCGCTCCCACTGGCCGAGCAGATCGTGGCCGATCTGGTCGCCACGCCCGGCGTCACGGCGCTCTCGGTCGCGGGCGGTCTCCGCCGTGGCGCCGACACCGTCCACGACGTCGATCTCGCCGCGGGCACCGATCAGCCGGAGCGCCTGCTGGACGCCCTCGCCTCCCACCCGATCGTGACAGGGGTGCTCTCGCGCGGGACGGCGGGCATTGCGGTGATGACCCAGGCGGGCATCAGGGTGGAGCTTCGCGTCGGCCCGTCCGCGTCGTTCGGCAATCTGCTGCAGCACCTGACCGGGTCGAAGGCGCACAACATCCGGCTCCGGGAGCTTGCCGTCAAGCAAGCTCGTTCGCTCTCGGAGCACGGCGTGCTCCAGCCGGACGGGACGACCGACCAGATGTCCGACGAGCAGGGGGTCTATTCGGCCGTCGGGCTGCCCTGGATCCCCGCCGAGCTGCGTGAGGACACGGGCGAGATCGAGTGCGCGGCGCGTGGCGACCTGCCGGCGTTGGTGGAGGAGACCGATCTGCGGGGTGAGCTGCACGCCCATACGACCTGGAGCGACGGACGCGACTCGCTCGAGGCGATGGTGCTCGCCGCACGCGCCCTGGGCCTGGAGTATCTGGCGATCAGCGACCATTCCAAGGCCCTGGCGATGGCGGGCGGGCTGGACGAGGATCGCGTGCGCCGCCAGTGGGACGAGATCGACGCGCTCAACGCGCGCATCGACGGGATCACCATCTTGAAATCCTGCGAGGTCGACGTGCTGAGCGACGGCCGGATCGACCACGACGACGCGCTACTGGCCGGTTTCGACTGGGTCACCGCGAGCCTGCACAGCGGCTTCCGTCAGTCCTCGGCGCGTTTGACCGAGCGCGTGCTCGCGGCGATCGACAACCCGCACGTCGACGCGATCGGTCATCCGACCGGACGGATGCTCGGCAAGCGGGACGGCTATGCCCTGGATCTGGACACGGTGCTCGCCCGGGCCGCGGCGACGGGAACGTGCCTCGAGATCAACTCACAGCCGCGCCGCCTGGACCTGACCGCCGACCACGCGCGCCGCGCCCTGGCCGCGGGCGTGCACCTCGTGATCGGAACCGATGCCCACTCCACCGGCGAGCTGTCGCTGCGCCGGCTGGGCGTGATGATCGCCCGCCGGGCCGGAGCGACGGCCCACCAGGTGCACAACACCCGGTCGGTCGAGGACCTGCGCGCGTCCCGGGCTCAGGTGTCGTGAGGCGCGCACAGGCGCGCGAGCACCCGCTCGACGCGCGCGATGCCCGGCACCAGCGCGTCCGCCTCCGCGATCACGATAGATGGGGTCTCCGCGCTCGTCACGGCGATCCCGACACCGCTCGCGAGCGCACCCTCGGCGACCCGTTCCCGCAAGGCTCGCCAGACGTCGGTGTCGGTCCTGTCGTCGCCGATCGACACCGCGTGGCGGATCGAGGGCACCGCGTCCAGCAGCGCCCCGGCGGCGGTGCCCTTGCTGACCCCGCCAGCCGGATGGACCTCGAGCGACATCCGTCCGGGCGCGACGCGAAGCCCCGCCGCGGCACCGGCGGGCGCGACGTGGGTCTCCAGGAAGTCCCGCGCGCGATCCAGGTCGATGGCCGTGCGGTAGTGCAGCGTCAGCGTCGCGCCCTTGTCCTCCAGCCAGATGCCATGTGGCTGCAGGGTTTCCGGCGGCCAACTCGTCGCGAACGCCCGGATCGGGTTCAGGTCGATGCCGGGCGGCGGCAGCAGGCGACCGTCGGCCAGAAGGAGCTCCATCCCGTGGTTGCCCGAGTATGCGACCTCCTCCAACCCCACGATTCGGCGAAGTTGACCCATCTCGCGTCCGCTGATGAACGCCACCAGGCCGTAGCGGCCGGGCAAGCGCTGCAGCAGCACCCGCAGCGTCGCCGGGATCGCGACCTCGTCGGGGCGCTCGACGATCGGCGCGAGCGTGCCGTCCAGGTCGAGCAGGATCGCGCTGTCGGCCGGATCCGCGACGGCGGGCGCGAGCAGCGTCGCGAGTTGATGATCGGCGCTCATGGCCCGCGACGCTAACAGCGGCGGACGCGCCATGACCTGGCCGGTTCTCGTCCTGGTCGGGTTGCTCGCCGGTTTGTTCGCCACGCTCTTCGGCGTCGGTGGCGGGATCGTGATGGTGCCGCTGCTCGTGCTGTTGCTGGGCTACGACACCAAGGTCGCGACCGCGACGTCGCTGGCGGCGATCATCGCCACGGCCAGCGTCGGTGTGATCGCGCATGGCGCCCTCGGCAACGTCGCGTGGGGGTACGCCGTCCTGATCGGTGTTCCCGCCGTCGTCGGTCTTCTGATCGGCCTGTGGATCAAGGAGCGCATCTCGGCGCGTTCTTTGACCCTCGCGTTCGCCGTGCTGCTTGCGGGCGTCGCCATTTGGCTCTTGGTCGAGCCGACCGCGTCGGGTGACGCCCCCAGCCTGACCCTGACGCGTGGTGTGGTCGTCGCCGTCATCGGCGTGGTGGCGGGGATGCTGGCCGGGCTGTTCGGCGTCGGCGGCGGCATCCTGTTCGTGCCCGCATTGACGCTGGTCATCGGTCTGCCGCAACTCCCGGCCCAGGGCGCGAGCCTGCTGGCGATCATCCCGGTCGCCCTGGTCGGATCGTGGCGCCAACACCGCGCCGGCACCGTCCGCTGGCGCCCGGCCGCGATCATGGGCGCGGCCTCGGTAGCCACCGCCGTCGCGGGAGCCCTGATCGCGGACGTCACCCCCCCGCGCGTTCTGCGCGTGCTGTTCGCGGTCCTGATGGTGGCCACGGCGCTCCAATTGGCGTGGCGCGCGGCGAAGCGGCCAGGCCCGGTCGGCTGATCCGCCGCCGGATGTTTCGCCCGCGTCCGTCGTGGTACCCACCTACTCGAACCGAACGAGAGGAATGAACCGTGGCATCGATCGACGAGCGTGTGACCCGAGACCTCATCCAGACCCTGGAAGACGGCAAGAACGGCTTCGCCAAGGGGGCGGAGAAGCTCGCCGGCTCTGACCGACCGGACCTGGCCGGAAAGTTTCAGCAGTACTCCGACCAGCGGCACCAGTTCGCCGAGGAGCTTCGCGGGATGGCGGCGCAGTACGGAGACAAGATCGACGAGTCGGGCTCGGTTGCAGGCGCGGTGCACCGCAGTTGGCTGTCGCTCAAGGACGCGGTCTCGGGATCAGGCCCGGACGGCGTCTTGGACGCCGCCGAGCAGGGCGAGGACCACGCGGTGAGCGAGTACAAGAAGGCACTGAAGGAGGACGACCTCTCGCCGCGCCTGCGTGTGGTCGTGGACCGCCAGTACGGTGACGTCAAGGCTGCCCACGACGACGTCCGCTCCCTCCGCAACGCCCTGAGCTAACCAAC